>NZ_VOYW01000052.1:0-16564 GCF_013420085.1 Acinetobacter sp. YH12027 | reverse complement strand
TTGGAATAAGAGAATGGGAGTGCATGAGCTGTGGTACAGCTCATGATCGAGATATAAACTCAGCTCTAAACATTCTTGCGCTTGGGCATAAGCGTCTAGCTGTAGGAATCACCCTCTTTTAAGGGGGGGAGGATGTCAAATTTGCTTTCCGCTGTCATATGTTTTTGTTTAGAATCATCCATACCAAAGCGAATAAACAGGCATAGGCATGCAAACGAATATCACTGAACCATCTTCCAGCACAACCTTACAGTATGTGCATTGGTTCCGTCATTCTGCACCCTATATTAATGCGCATCGCAACAAAACCTTTGTCATCATGTTTGATGGTGAAGCGCTGCAACATGAAAATTTTCAACACATTATTCATGATATTGCCTTATTACACTCACTTGGTATTCGTCTAATTTTGGTGCATGGTGCTCGTCCGCAAATCAATCATAATTTACAAAGCAGCGGCATCAAGACACCATTTCATCATCACCGTCGCATCACCACTCGCGAATCCTTACCTGCGGTGATGAATGCCGTCGGTTCCATTCGTCTGCAAATTGAAGCCCTCCTGTCTATGGGTTTAGCCAACTCACCGATGTACGGCGCGCGTATTGATGTGGTCTCAGGCAATTTGGTCACGGCAAAACCGTATGGCATTCGTGACGGTATCGATTTTCAACTGTCTGGTGAAGTTCGTTCCGTCGATATCGATGCGATTCAACGTCATTTAGAGAGCCAAAATATTGTGGTGCTTGGGCCAACAGGTTATTCCACGACAGGTGAAGTGTTTAATTTATTGGCTGAAGAAGTTGCGACCAAAACCGCCATCAGCTTAAAAGCGGATAAGTTGATTTTCTTGGGCAAACAACATGGTTTGCACAATGAACATGGGCAGCTACAACGCGAAATTACGCCTCATCAACTTGATCAGCATATTTTGCAATATCAAGATTCTAATCCCGATATTGCCCTGCATTTAAGCGTTGCTAAAGATGCCTCGTTACAAGGCGTACACCGTGTTCATCTTATTTCATATGCCTATGATGGCGCATTGATCGAAGAATTGTTCACGCGTGACGGCTCTGGCACCATGATCACTGATGCGCATTATGAAGAAGTGCGTACTGCCGATATTCAAGATGTTGGCGGCTTAATCAATCTCTTACGCCCTCTCGAACAAGAAGGCATCTTGGTTTATCGCTCACGCGAACGTTTGGAAAATGAAATTGGACAATTTGCAGTGATTGAACGTGACGGTACGATTTTGGCCTGCGCTGCGTTATACCCGATTCCTGTCACAGGGAATGAAAAACGCTCTGCTGAAATCGCGTGCGTAGCTGTGCATCCGGGGTATCGAAAATCAAATCGCGGTAGCCAAATTTTGCATTATTTAGAAGAAAAAGCGCGAGATTTAGGTATTGAACAATTGTTTATTTTGACCACACGGACAGCGCATTGGTTCCTTGAACAAGGTTTTGAACAAGTCAGTGTCGATGACTTACCGAATGCCCGTCAGGCCTTATACAACTACCAAAGAAACTCATTGGTTTGTAAAAAGTCACTTTAAAGTGGCTTTTTTTATGCGCTGAATAGCATTATTTTGCATAAGGTTATGCCTAATCCCTTGGCTATCCCCCTCAAATCACTTTGCAAGCCACAGAATAACCATATCTGCCATTTAAATAACCCAAATAAATAAAATAATTTCAACAACTTAAAATAATACTTTGACACATTATATGTTTTTCTAAAATCATAATTTTTCATAAGTTTTGCTGATTTTTATTTATCTTTTCTCCTGATTTTAAATTTAAGTTTTCTTATTTTTTTCGAAAAAGAAAACTCTTTAGCTTATGTGTTCATAAATCAACAGTTCTGCAACTTTAGGCCTTTATAGGAGCAACACATGCGTACGCACAAAGCAAAACTTTGGACAAAAACACTTGTACTGTCTACAGCGGTTGTGGGTGCCATGATGATGTCGGGCTGTGGCAAAAAAGAGGCTGATGAAAATGTCACCTTAAATATTGGCTTCCAAAAATATGGCTTATTGCCAATTTTAAAAGAACGCGGAACCTTAGAAACAGCCTTAAAAAGCCAAGGTGTAAATATCAAATGGGTGGAATTTCCTGCGGGTCCACAGCTGCTTGAAGGGCTCAATGTGGGCAGCGTGTCATTTGGTGAAGTCGGTGAAGCACCGCCTATCTTTGCTCAAGCCGCTCAAACCGATTTGGTTTACATTGCCAACCAACCTGCTGTTCCAAAAGCTGAAGCGTTAATTGTGCAAAAAGATTCGGCTATTCACAGTATTCAGGACTTAAAAGGTAAACGTGTGGCCTTAAACAAAGGCTCAAACGTGCATTACCTGTTGCTCAAGTTGTTGGAAGCTAATCAGCTTAAATTTAGCGACATCAATGTCGTGTATTTACCACCTGCCGACGCACGTGCTGCTTTTGAAAAAGGTGCAGTTGATGCATGGGTAATTTGGGACCCGTTCCTTTCTGCCGCTGAGCATCAACTTAATGCTCGCACCATTGCCAATGGCGAAAACTTGGTGAAGAACTACCAGTTCTATTTGGCCGATCGTAAATTTGCTCAGGAAAATCCAAAAGTCCTGCAAGCTGTGGTGAATGAGTTGAATTTGACCACGCAATGGGTCTCAAAAAATCAAGATGAAGCGGCCAAGTTACTCGAAGGCAAAACCGGCTTAGGTCTAGATGTACTTAAAACATCAATTTCTCGTTTAGGCAATCAAGTGACGCCGATTACTGCACAAGTGGCGCAAGAGCAGCAGCAAGTCGCTGATGCGTTTTATAACGAAAAATTAATTCCCAATAAATTAAATATTGAGTCGGCCATTATCAAATAAGCCGACCACAGCATAAGGGCGATGCCATGCGTATTCTAAGAACATTTTCCATACTGACTTTAACCACTTTTGGCCTTGGACTCAGTGCCTGCCAAAAACAAGAAAAAGCACAGCAGGATCGTGAAAAACCAGCTGAAACAGCCGTAAAAACCTTGGTTATCGGTTTCCAAAAATCAGCCTTAAATTTGCTGGTTGCCCGTGAACAAAAGCTCTTTGAACAACAATTTCCCGGCGCTCACATTGAGTGGAAGGAGTTCCCTGCTGGCCCACAAATGTTAGAAGCCCTTGCGGTCGGTGCGGTGGATTATGGCTATGTCGGCAACACCCCGCCTATTTTCGCCCAAGCTGCCAATAAAGACCTGAATTATATTGGCTATGAAGTGGTGCCTGAACAGTCGCTTGCTGTCGTGATTCCAGCGGATAGCTCAATCAAAACCATTCAAGAATTACGTGGCAAACGCGTTGCTGTACAAAAAGGCTCGAGTGCGCATGAGTTATTAGCCAAAACTTTAGAAAAAGCCGGTTTGACTTGGAATGACATTCAACCGATTTGGATTCCACCAGCAGATGCACGTGCCGCATTTGATAAAAAATCAATTGATGCATGGGCCATTTGGGACCCGTTTTTATCTGCAGCGGAGTTGGATGCTCAAGCTAAAGTGCTGATTCAATCTGGTGATTTTCCAAAGACCTATTCATTTTATGTGGCAAATCCAAAAGTCGTTCAAGCGCACCCTGATGCCCCAGCTAAATTTTTAAAGGCCTTAGACGCTTCCGATCAGTGGATTGTGAAGAACCAAAATGTGGCTTTAGAGATTTATAAAAACAGCACAGGGCTGCAAAAGAATATTGCTGCACAAGCCTTTTTACGCCGGTCTAAACCATCTCCTGTGCGCTCGCTGACACCCGAGGTCATACAAGCACAGCAAAATATTGCGGACTTATTTAAACAAGTCCAACTGATTCCAAACAACATTCAAGTCCAAAAGCAAGTTTGGACACCTTCATCACATTGATACCCGAGCCATCAAAAATACAAGGAACTGAACATGAAAATTTTCTGGTTTATCCCTACCCACGGTGACAGTCGCTACTTAGGAACAAGTAAAGGTGCACGCCAAGTCGATCATGCCTACATGAAGCAAATTGCAGTAGCGGTGGATAATCTTGGCTATGAAGGCGTTCTGATTCCAACAGGTCGTTCATGTGAAGATCCATGGCTTACAGCTGCAAGCTTGATTGATGCCACTAAAAATTTAAAATTTCTAGTGGCGCTACGTCCGGGGGTGACAACGCCTGCACTAACTGCACGTATGGCTGCAACTTTTGACCGTTTATCTGGCGGCCGTATCTTACTGAACTTAGTTACAGGCGGTGATGAGCAGGAACTCAAGGGTGATGGTGTCTATGAAGATCACGCAACGCGTTACCAAACTGCCGCGGAATACACCACCATTTGGCGTGAAATTTTAACCCGCTCACATACCGGTGAAAGCTATACCTTCCATGGTGAACGTCTGAGTGTGGACGACGCCAAATTACTCTATCCGCCGCTACAAAAACCGTACCCACCATTATGGTTTGGCGGTTCTTCAGAGGCTGCTGTTGAACTGGCAACAGATCAAGTTGACACCTATTTGACTTGGGGTGAGCCACCTGCTGCGGTAAAAGAAAAAATTGCAGTGGTGCGTGAAAAAGCCAAAGCCAAAGGACGTGAACTGAATTATGGCATTCGTTTACATGTCATTGTGCGCGAAACCAATGAAGAGGCATGGAAAGCAGCAGAAGAGCTGATCCAATATGTCGACGATGCCACCATTGCAGCCGCGCAAGCCAAGTTCAAAACCATGGACTCTGTTGGTCAACGCCGTATGGCTGAACTGCACAATGGCGACCGTAGCAAATTAGAAGTATCGCCAAACTTATGGGCCGGTGTTGGTCTGGTTCGTGGTGGTGCAGGTACGGCACTCGTTGGTGATCCTGAAACCGTCGCCGCACGTATCCAAGAATATGCCGATCTCGGGATTAGCACCTTTATTTTCTCTGGTTACCCACACCTTGAAGAGTCGATCCGTTTTGCAGAATTAGTGTTCCCATTACTGCCATTGGAAACACGTCAGAAATTGGTTCAACCTAACTTAACCGGCCCATTTGGTGAGATTGTCGCGAACAATTACACACCAGATGAAAATAAAAAAGCTGAAAAGATTCAGGAGCCGGCCTAATGTCCAAAACTGTTTCTGTTGAAACCTTCAAAGCACCGAAGGTTTCACGTGGAACACAACTCGGGCAGCGTTTGCTGCCTTGGTTGTTTCCTATTGCATTAATTATTGTTTGGCAAATTGCCTCTGTTACAGGGCTGTTAGAAAGTCGTATTTTGCCTGCGCCAAGTGCGGTGGTGGTGGCCTTTTGGAACTTACTGATCAGTGGTGAACTGTGGAAGCATGTTCAAATCAGTGCCGGTCGTGCTTTGGTTGGGCTTTTAGTCGGCGGTGGATTAGGTCTTTTTTTAGGGCTGCTGAATGGTTCATCCAAAACAGCATCGACGCTACTCGATACCACGCTGCAAATGATCCGTAATATTCCTGCTCTTGCCCTGATTCCCTTGGTGATTTTATGGTTTGGGATCAATGAATCGGCCAAACTTTTTTTAGTCGCTATTGGCGTATTCTTTCCCATTTATATCAATACCTATCATGGTATTCGTTCTGTAGACCCTCAACTGATTGAAATGGGCAAAAGCTACGGTTTGAGTGGCTGGCAACTGTATAAAGAAATCATTCTACCGGGGGCGATGCCGTCTATTTTGGTTGGTCTGCGTTTTTCACTCGGGCTCGTTTGGGTTTTGTTGATTGTGGCAGAAACCATTTCTGCACAAGCCGGCATCGGTTATATGACCATGAATGCACGCGAATTTCTACAAACCGATATCGTCTTGGTCGGGATTTTATTGTATGCCCTACTCGGTAAATTAGCCGATGTACTGGCTGTTGCCTTAGAAAAATATTTACTCCGTTGGCACTCGGGTTACCAAAAATAAGGAGCATGTGATGACCGATTTAAGCATAAGCCGTCATGCAGACGACTCAACCCAACCTCAGCGTTCTTCTGTCGAGGATATCAATCCCCATGCAGTGTTGGGCGCAGAGATCCTGATTGAACAACTACACAAATTTTATGGCGATGTTAAAGTCCTTGAAGACCTTGACCTGCATATTCAACCCGGTGAATTCTTGGCGATTGTCGGTCGTAGTGGCTGTGGTAAAAGTACCCTGCTTCGCCTCATCGCCGACTTAGAAAAACCGAGTTATGGCGAAATTAAATTTAAGTCTGCACGTCATATTCGTGAAGGCATCACCAGTGATGATATTCGTGTGATGTTCCAAGACCCTCGCCTCCTGCCTTGGCGTAGCATTGAGAAAAATGTACAACTTGGTTTAAGCAAAGACCAACACGCCAATGCTACAGCACTCCTCGAAAAAGTCGGTTTAAAAGACAAAGCGGGGCTTTGGCCAACACAGCTGTCAGGGGGGCAACGTCAACGTACTGCACTGGCACGTGCTTTGTCACATAAACCACGCATTTTGCTGCTAGATGAACCACTGGGTGCGCTCGATGCCTTAACACGTTTAGATATGCAGAATTTGATTGAAAAACTCTGGACTGAACAAGGTTTTACCGCAATTTTGGTCACACATGATGTAAGTGAAGCCGTGCAGTTGGCAGACCGTATAATCTTGCTCGATAAAGGCCATATTGCCAAAGAATTTCGTGTCGATTTGGCCCGTCCACGAAAAAAAGGCATTGAATTTACTGAACTTGAACAACAGGTCTTACAAGCAGTGTTGGCCACTTAAGCTGTACTTGTGCAGGAAATCATCACTTAAACTGTGTGACTTCCTGTCCTGTTCTAGAGCAATATCGCAACATAACCACGTTTAGCATTTAGGGGAGATTTATCGCCTGTTGACAAATACATCACAAAAATTACGACAAATCATATAAATCCATGACTAAAAATAATGATTTATTTAAATTTCACCCTAAAATGATTATTTGAAATATTATGGCATTCGTCGTATTTATTTGACCGTTGAATAGAATAAACTGCCAAAATTCATAAAATTAGAAACGATGATTGTGCACAAATCTGTTGATTTGCCGTACAATTCAATATTCCCTTTTCATTTTCTTAAAAGAGCTAATGGAACAAAAAAAGAGTACCCAGAAACGCCACCAGTTGCTTAATGCAGCACTGGATGTCTTTTCCCTGTATGGCTTCAATGGCGCCAGCTTGGATGAGATCGCACAGATTGCAGAAATGCATAAATCGAATATTTTCTATTACTATGAAAATAAAGAAGCGCTTTATGTTGAAGTTCTGACAACGGTTCTACAAAAGTGGCTTGCTCCGCTACAAATGTTGGAAGCAGACCTTGAGCCTGAAGAAGCGATCACCAATTATCTATTGCAGAAAATTGAAGTATCTCGTACGCAACCGAAAGCCTCACGTTTGTTCGCACTTGAAGTCATTCAGGGCGCACCACACATTCTTGAAATTTTAAAAGGCCCACTAAAAAAATTAGTGAAACGCAAAGCCAAAGTCATTAGCAACTGGCAAGAGCAAGGTAAAATTTCAAAAGATATTGATCCAGAACTTTTAATTCTGAACATTTGGGCAATTACGCAAAACTATGCTGACTTTGCAACCCAAATGGAAATGGTCACTGGAAAAACCTTACGTAATCGCAGTATGCAACAACGGATTATTCAACATACCGTTCATATGATGCTTTACGGTGTAATTCCACGCCCAGAAAAGTAAATTGAATTGGGTCGAATTGGCATACGACCATAGCATTCTATGGTCGCCGACCGAAATTAGCTAAATGCCTTATTTGACTGTTTGATATAATTTCAATAATTTCTTTGCGCCGAATAATAAATTTTCTTCCCAATCCAGATGCGCTGTGTCATTCGCACCATCGGTAATATATTTTACCGATACAAAGCGAACACCCAGTTTTTTACATACTTTAGCGATTGCGTAGCCTTCCATATCGACAAGATTACACGGTACTTTCGGCAGCCCAGTTTCAAAGCTGTCGCCTGTACCACAAATTCCTTTAGGCAAATGGCTAAACATGCTCTCTGGCTGAATTTCAGCAGGATGATCGGTATCCATCGGCGTCACCCCCACATCAAAACCCAAAGGCGATACATCCATATCCCGTTGTACAAATTGAGCTACTTCAACCAAAGCATGTGCATCAAAATGTGAACTTCCCGCAGTGCCCAAATTCAGCAAAGTATGACATCCGGTTTTTTGAATCACATCAAAGGCTTTAAATGCGGCATTGACTTTACCAATACCACTGTAATGTACTTCAATGCCTGCGGCTTCAAACAAGCCTTTAGATTCACTCGGCAGTGCCATAATTAAAGCGATTTGCTGACGCATAGCGGTCTCCTCAAATTGATGCCTTCATATAGCATACATTTGCACGTGCGCAGAAAAAATCATCTTCAAAAATCACATTGCTCAGAAAATAAATTCCTCACGCAGATTTGAATGCTATCAAATTTGAAATTGCATCGGCCGCTTGCCAATAAAAGATGGTACCAATTGTTGGTCATGACGTAAGGCATCTAAAATCTTCTCTAAGGCAATATGTGCCATATCCCCTCGTACACTATGCGAATGGGTCATCGGCATATGCTCGATGCCAGCTCTTCGCGCTGACAAAATTTTAATGTCTTGTTTGTTGACCACCCAAGTATAGGCATTCACAGCCGGCATCAATGCCTTAGACAACAATTTTGGAATCGGAAATTTATAACTGACACAGGTATAAACCCGTGACTCATACGGCCCCACAGGGCTAATCAGACTATTAAACACCATGCCCGATGGCTCTCCCCAATGGTATTCCACCAAGGTAATATTCGGCGCGATAAAACTGTCGCGGTGGACCTGTTCAGCACCATGCGGATTGGTCAGCCATGGCATCATGCCGACATCTGCATCATGGTCATGATAGTCAACGACTACTTTGCGCGGCCCGACATCTATGGTGGCATCCACGGCTTTTCCCGACTCTGAACGAAACCAGCCTTCATGGACAAATATGGTATGGGTTACATCCATTATATTCTGTGCAACAGCGCCCATCTCGCCATCATAACTGCCGACCATGTAATAGCTGACCCAGCCGGCTTGATCATAAAACGGTAATTTAAATATTTCCGGGCGTTCCTGTTTGGGCTTTTCACCGAGATAAATCCATACCACCCCATCTTGCTCACATACATCAAAACTACGCTGTTTAAAGGGATGCGGTTTTTCTGGAAAAAATTGTCCATTGACACTAGGAATATGCGCCACATGCCCATCGCCCTGATACGACCAACCATGATATGGACATGTCACGCAGCCATCGGTCATTTTACCCTTAGACAAAGGCACACCACGATGCACACATTGATCGAGCAATGCAGCGGCTGTTCCATCTTTTTGTCGGAACAGAACAAATTTTTTACCATACAGGGTGGCTGAAAAAGGCTGATCTTTTTTGAGTTCTTTAGAGGTACAAGCGACGTACCATTCTTCTAATAATCCTTTGGCATCATCCCAAAAACGGGTTTGATTACACATAATTCGATCCTTATTTTTATCTTTTTTGTTTTAATCCATAATCCTTACTCTAGCACCTACACTACAAGCAAGTTTATATCTCGAAACCTGTTGATCTCTTGAAAATACGCGCAAATTTTATACATGAATGTTTTGCTTGGATAGCAAAATAACGTAACTGCATCACACGCTTGCACAAGCTCTATATTTGTTTGCTGAAATCCGTCAAAGCCAACGCGCTATAGTTTTCTTCAACGGATTTACATTCACACGACATCATTTAAGATGCGCGCTGAGCATCACAATACGCATTTAAACACGGAGAAAAAAATAAGCTGCCACGATAAAAACCTTGTATAGTTTTCAGCATCACCAATGTCCAAAGCGTACAGAGCAATACTGCAACTGCAAAAAAAGTGCCACACTGTTGGATAGCGTGTAATTGCGTCTGTTCCGCCAAATGGATGACCGCCAAACTAAAAACGCCGAATGGAAACGTCATCGCCCACCACCCGAGATTAAAGGGTAAATCTCGCAAATGTTTCAGTGTGATGAGTATAGCGATTCCAAACCACCATACACCAAATCCAAGTAGAACAAGGGCTGCGAACACGCCGCCTTGAAGCAACACCTGTCCTAAATCAGCCAAGTCTACCGCTGTCAAAATACGTGGGGCTTGCTCTCCTAAAAGTAACAGCGCTAAAGCCCCTGTCCCAATCGGCCCTAAGGCCAACCAACTGCTGATCGCCATATCCTTGCTTGGCAATTGATGTAAAGCCAGACGCAGCAACAAGATACTTAAGATGGCAAATGCAGGAAATACTGAGATCCCCCAAAGCAGATAACTCCCCAGCAAAATATGGACAGCATGGGCCTGTGCAGGTAAATGCGCCAACAATAAACCGCCTGAACTGGCAGCCACCTCGCAAGCCACTATCGGCAATAACCATACTGCGGTCATGCCTTGCAGCGCATGTTGCTGACGACTAAACATCAGAAATGGAACACACCATGCAATCGTAATTGCCATCAACACATCGACATACCATAAATATTCAACCCATGTGATGATGCTTACGCCCAAAAACTCAGTGTACAGCGTGGTGCCAAATTTCAATGCGCCATTGATCAGGGTTGCCAGTGCCATGGGGATTGCCCCCAGAAATAAACTCATCACCGGATGCTGGAAAATCTGCTTAGCTTCTTGTGGGTATAAGATCCATCGGCTGAGATACATGCCACTAAACAATATGAACAACACGATGCTGATCTGCCATAGCCCTGCTCCGAAGGACCACATCCACTGCGGCGCCAACGCTATAGATGGTAAAATGAGGGCGACCACACCTGTGCCCATCACCACCGTAAACCAGTTTGGGGTGAAATGACGAATCAAGTCTTGTTTATGCTGGAGTTGATAAAATGGCATTTTCATCGCATGATGCTCATCAAAATGGAATGTCTATAGTTTAAGCACACCATTAAATAAGAAAAATTGATTAATATTTATTTTTATAATTTATTTTACTGATAATAAATTCATCTCTGCATAAAAAAACTTGAGTAAAAACACAACAACAAGACGAACGCAGAAGATTATGGCAATATATAGCCCTCAAACATTTTCAACAATTGATTCGCCCATGAAGCTGCTCCGTCTGAATGCTTTAGCGCCCCACTTAGAACTCCCCAAAACTGCCGTGACCATTGGCAATTTTGATGGCGTACATTTGGGTCATCAAGCGATGGTCAGCCAGCTCAAAGACATAGCACAGCAACAAAACTTAAAAACAGCTGTGATGATTTTTGAACCACAACCGCTTGAATTCTTTAAAGCTTATGACGCTCCACCTCGAATCAGTTCACTACGTGAAAAAGTCGAATATTTAACTGAACTGGGCGTCGACTATATTGTGGTGGCAAAATTTGACAATGCCTTTCGTAATCTCAGCGCTGAAGAATTTGCCGACATTTTAAAAAATAAACTCAATACACAAAGTTTAGTTTTAGGTGAAGATCATCACTTTGGCAAAAACCGTCAAGGCAATAGCGAATTTTTACGCCAATACGGCTTCCAAGTCACAGCCCTGCAAAATGTCGAAGTCGATGGCGAACGTGTCAGTTCAACACTGGTTCGTCAGACATTACAAGCAGGCGACCTTGCCCATGCCGCAAAGCTTTTAGGTCGTCCTTATAGCATCACAGGTCGTGTACAGTATGGCGATCAAATCGGTCGCACGATTAATTTTCCTACCATTAATGTGCGTTTAAACCGTCATAAACCTTGTTTAAATGGCATTTATGCAGTCGATGTCATTTGTGAAACCGAATCTTTAACAGATAAAGTAAAAAGCGAAAATGCTGACAAATTAGGGGTTGCAGGTTATGCACCCTCTGCCCTGTTTGGTGCAGGGCATGTTGGCACGCGTCCCGCGATTAAACAGGAACATCCTGAATGGCGATTAGAAGTACATTTTCCTGATGTTTCTGCTAATCTGTATGGCCTGTTAATGCGGGTGACGTTCTTGAACTTTTTACATGGCGAAAAGGACTACCCTTCGCTTGAAGCACTGAAAGCCGGAATTGATGACGACGTCGAAAAGCTCCTTGAGTTTCGAGGTCAGCACCCTCATTTCCCCTTTTAAACCCCGATTATTTATTGTAAAACGCGTCAGTCAACGGGCTGATAAATTTGGAAGACAACTTGCATGAGCGATAAGCAAACTCCTGAAAATGCAGTGGATTATAAAGCCACGCTAAACCTCCCAGGTACTGAATTTGCGATGAAAGCAAATCTCGCAGTACGTGAAGCGAAATGGTTAGAAGAGTGGTATGCCGACAACATTTATCAGCAGATTCGTGCATCGCGTATTGGCAAGAAAAAATATGTGCTTCATGACGGCCCTCCATACGCAAATGGCCAAATTCACTTAGGCCATGCGGTGAATAAAGTCCTCAAAGACATCATCATCAAAAGCCGTGTGATGGACGGTTTTGACGCGCCGTATGTACCAGGTTGGGACTGTCATGGTCTTCCAATCGAACTGAAAGTTGAAGAAAAAGTCGGTAAAGTCGGCGTAAAAGTAGATGCCTCAACTTTCCGTAAAGCCTGCCGTGAATATGCTTACACCCAAGTCGAATTACAGAAAAAAGACTTTGTGCGTATGGGCGTATTTGGTGATTGGGAAAATCCTTACCTCACCATGAACTTCAAACAAGAAGCCGACATCGTTCGTTCGCTCGGTGAAATTGCCAAAGCAGGCCATATTGAGCCGGGTCTTAAACCTGTAAACTGGTGTTTGGACTGTGGTTCTGCCTTAGCTGAAGCTGAAGTGGAATACGAAGACAAAAAATCAGATGCGATTGACGTTGGTTTTAGCGTTGTTGATTTGGCTGATTTATCTGCACGCCTAGGTGTTACAGTTAGCGATTCTACAGATATCGTAATCTGGACAACCACGCCTTGGACTATGCCTGCCAACCAAGCGGTTGCTCTACATGCTGAGCTTGAATACCAATTGGTGAAAGCAACTGGCGAAGACAAAGCAGCGCAAAACTTCATCCTTGCAAAATCATTGGTTGAATCTGCAACGCAGCGTTATGGCTTTAACGCAGTTGAAGTGATTGCTGAGTTTGCTGGTGCAAAACTTGAAAACCTAGTACTACAACATCCGTTAATTGCTGAACGCCAAGTACCAGTAATCTTAGGTGAGCATGTCACAGACGGCAGTGGTACAGGTGCTGTACATACCGCGCCAGGCCATGGTGTGGACGACTATAAAGTTGGCTTACAGTACAACCTAAAAGTCGACAATCCAGTTGGCGGCAACGGTGTGTATTTACCGACTGCACCAATTTTTGCAGGCGAACACATCTACAAAGCCAATCCAAAAATCATTGCTGCTTTAACCGAAGCAGGCAAACTTTGGGCACATGTGGTGATCAAACATAGCTATCCACATTGCTGGCGCCATAAAACACCGATTATCTTCCGTGCAACACCGCAATGGTTCATCAGCATGGATGCAAAAGGTTTACGCCAAGGTGCATTGAACGCGATTGAAAATGACATCAGCTTCGTACCGGATTGGGGTAAAAACCGTATCCAATCGATGATTGAAGGTCGTCCAGATTGGTGTATCTCACGTCAACGTACATGGGGCGTGCCAATTCCATTCTTCGTGCATAAAGATACCAACGAACTTCACCCGCGTACCCCTGAGCTAATCGAAGAAGTCGCGAAGCTGATTGAACAAGAAGGTATTGATGGTTGGTATAACCGTGATGCGTCTGAGTTTATCGGTGCAGATGCAGAGCAGTACAATGCTGTACGTGACACTTTAGACGTATGGTTCGACTCTGGAACAACACACTTTGCAGTACTTCGTGAACGTGAAGAATTGCAAGACCCTGCTGACTTGTACCTTGAAGGTTCTGACCAACATCGTGGCTGGTTCCAATCTTCATTGTTAACATCTATGGCGATTAATAACCGCGCACCGTACAAAGGCTTATTGACTCACGGCTTCGTTGTGGACGAAAAAGGCCGCAAAATGTCGAAGTCGATCGGTAACGTGATCACTCCGCAAGACATCATTAAAGACATGGGTGCAGATGGCCTACGTTTCTGGATTGCGTCTGCAGACTACCGTTATGAAATGACTGCAGGTAAAGAAATCTTTAGCCGTGCATCAGATGGTTACCGCCGTATCCGTAATACGTTGCGTTTCTTGTTGGCGAACTTGAATGGCTTCAAACCATCGACTGATGCTTTGCCTGTCGATCAATTGATCGCACTGGATCAATACATCTTGCAACGTGCTGCGGAAGTGCAAAAAACCATTCAGCAAGCCTATGAAGATATGAACTTCCATATCGTGACCAGCGCATTGACCAACTTCTGTATTAATGACTTGGGTGGTTTCTACCTCGACATCATCAAAGACCGTCAATACACCACCAAAGCAGACTCTGCAGCGCGTCATTCTGCACAAACTGCGTTGTATCACTTGGTTCAAGCCTTTGTCCGCTGGATGTCTCCAATCTTGAGTTTCACCGCACAAGAAGCTTGGCCACTGATTCCAGAGCAGTCTGAGAAATATGTATTTACTGCGGAGTGGTATGACATTCCTGTAGCCTCTACAGCGAATCTGGTGACTGAAGCTGAATGGCAAACCTTGATCACCGTCAAATCTGCAGTAAACAAGTTTATTGAAGCTGCACGTACTGCAAAAACTGTGGGTTCAAACTTGTCTGCCAAAGTTGAACTTTGGGCCAATGCTGAACTGAAAGCTGTTTTAGACAAATTCGGTGAAGAACTGCGTTTTGTCCTCATCACCTCTCAAGTGATTGTTAATGAATTTGACGCAGCACAAGGCGAAGCCTCTGACCTTGACGGTTTAAATGTCAAAGTCTCTGCTGCTGACGGTGAAAAATGTGCACGCTGCTGGCATGTACTGCCAGATGTGAATACACATCACGAACATCCAGGTCTTTGTTCTCGTTGTATTATTAACCTTCCTACAGGTCAAGGCGAAGAGAGAAAATATGCCTAATCCACAAGAAAAAAAGGGCTTCTTTCAATTCTACCCACACAATTTAGTGTGGGTGGGCTTATCCATTGTTGCCATTATTTTGGATCAATGGACCAAATGGATTGCAAGTACACATCTGAACTACGCAGATCCTGTACCTGTCATGCCCTTTTTAAATTGGACATTACTACATAACTATGGCGCTGCCTTTAGTTTCTTGTCCGATGCCGGTGGATGGCAACGTTATTTCTTTACTTCACTCGCAGGACTTGTGTCTGTCATTTTTGTATTTTGGCTCATGCGTATGCCAAAAAACGTGAAAGTCCTTCCGATTGCCATTGCCCTGATTTTAGGAGGCGCAATCGGTAACTTAATTGACCGTGTATCTTTAGGTTATGTGGTGGATTTCATTCACGTGTATTACAACAACAGCCACTTTCCTGCATTTAATATTGCAGACAGTGCCATTACTTTAGGCACGATTCTGCTTCTTATCGATACGTTTTTCTTAGAAAAACACCGAATTCAACGTGCGGAAGCGCAAAATGACTGATTTTATCAATCCTAACGAGGAAACTCGTATTGAAGAAGGCTCTAAAGTAGACCTTCACTTTTCTGTTGCTATTGAAAATGGCGTAGAAATTGACAATACCCGTAGCCGTGCTGAACCTGTCAGCCTTGTCATGGGTGATGGCAGCTTATTACCGGGTTTTGAGAAAGCTTTATTCGGTTTACGTGCAGGTGACCGCCGTACCGTAAGCCTTCCTCCTGAAGATGCTTTTGGTCCATGGAACCCAGAAAACGTACAAAAATTTGATACTGTCAAATTTGAGCAGCGTCCTGTTGAAGGCCATATGATTGAGTTTGAAGATAAAGCCAAACAAAGTCTGTATGGAGTAATCAAAACTGTAGGTGAAGACATTACCGAAGTGGATTTCAACCACCCTCTAGCTGGTAAAAATATCACCTTTGAAGTTGAAATTTTCAAAGTGACCCCTGCCGGTCAACAAGGCGTGAAACTGATCTAAGTTTCAGCAAATAAAAAGCTCCTTCGGGAGCTTTTTTTATCACTATTTTTATAACTATCAATCGACTCGATACATTTTCTGTATATGCAACAGATCGAATTCATATTAATTTAATGCAAGACTTTAAAACAAGACGGGAAATACGATGAAACTTCATATTATTGTCGGCAGTGTCCGCGAAGGCCGTACGGCAATTAAGATTGCAAACTGGCTACTTTCAGAAATCGAAAGCTATGACTACAGTACCGTAGAAACTGAAATTGTCGATTTAAAAGAATGGGATCTGCCTATTTTTGCAGGCGCACATCCACCATTAACCGGGATTTATGACCAACCCAAACAACAAGCATGGGCAGTTGACATCCTCCCCCCCTTAAAAGCATAGGTATCTACACATTTTTTATAAATTGAATGCGATCTGAGCAATCGCATTCAGCTCATCAGACGAATACTCTGACAACAACTGAAGAGTGTTCAATAGTATTGAAAGCCCTGCCAGTATGGC
>NZ_VOYW01000051.1:0-17180 GCF_013420085.1 Acinetobacter sp. YH12027 | reverse complement strand
GCCATACTGGCAGGGCTTTCAATACTATTGAACACTCTTCAGTTGTTGTCAGAGTATTCGTCTGATGAGCTGAATGCGATTGCTCAGATCGCATTCAATTTATAAAAAATGTGTAGATACCTATGCCTTTTAGGAGAGGGTTAGGGAGAGGTTTCTTTTTAATAGCTTCCTCATCCTAACCTTCTCCCAGAGGGAGAAGGGATTCCTAATATATTTTTGAAGATATTTAAAATTCAATTTTATGCATTATTAATAAGCTTTTAAAAAGAATAAATGACACCAAACCTTCCTGAAATTCAAATCACTCGAAAATTACGTGCCACACGCTTAAGACTGCGTGTAGAACCAACACAAATTAAATTAACAGTTCCTCAGTTTTGCACGCAGCGCCAAGTTCAAGATTTTCTGAAACAATCTGAACAATGGATGATTGAAACATGGCAGAAGCAGCAGGAAAAAACAGGGCAGATTGATAAAACGCTTCCAGCAGAATTAAAACTCTTTAATTTAGAACAGCCTTTACAGGTTGTGTATCAAACGCAAAAACATTCATTTATCTTGGATGAAGAAAATCATCAGCTTTTCATCAGTGACCGGCAGCCTGAACAATATTTAAAAAGCTTTGTGATTGCTTATGCCAAAAAGTATTTACCGATTTATTTAAAGCAAGTGAGCAGTGAAACAGGCTTGAAATATGGTAAGTGCTCGATTCGTCAGCCTAAAACTCGCTGGGGGAGTTGCTCTGCAAAGCATGACATTATGCTGAATAGCGGCTTGGTGTTGTTCCCATTGGAAATCACGCGTTATGTGGCTGTACACGAGTTAGCGCATACTCAGCATTTTGATCATAGCCCAAACTTTTGGGCAGAAGTTCAAAAACATGATGTTCATTTCCAGCAGCATCGGAAAACGTTGAAGAGCAGTCCAATGGCGTGGTGGTGGAATATTGTTTGAGGTTAATTTTTATTTTAAAAATTAATGCAAAATGCGGTAGCTTTTGATTAAGACAAAAATTATTAACAGAAGTATTAAAAAGAAGAAATTTTCAACTGAAAAGGCTTCTGCAAGATATAGTTTGTAATGAAGGATAATAACAATAAGTAAGATTACGCCGATGTTGTGCCGATGTTGTAAAGCATATTGGTGTGGTTAATATTGAAATTGTTTTTTATTAAATTTAACTAATTATTATATTCTAACTCCAAATATCCATTGTCTTGCTCTTGCTACTTTACGAAATCTTTATTTCCGCGTAAGTGTAGAAACTGGATTATGATTATTTTCTTATGGTAATAATTAGAGTTTTTACTCCACTATTTATTGAGATAATTATAAATAATTTAAAAAAGTTGTTATATAAGTCACATTTTATTGTTGTTTTGTGAAGCTTTGTTGGTATTATGTGTTTGGGTTGGGGCGTGGTTTTGAGCACATTGTCTGATTGGTTAAAAACCAATCTAAAATGTTCTAATGTATTGATATTTATTCATTGTATTTTTTACGTGCGCGTTCAGTTTGTTTTCTCTCCAGGCGTTATTGTCTGACGCTTAAAGCATTTGTATATGGTTACTCATGATCGTAGCAGTGTTGCTACACGGTTTTATATTTCTGTACGCGTTAAATTTGTTATTGCTTTCATTGGGGCTTGTCTTTGGACATATTTTTCATTATGGATGGCTGAAAATTGGATTAGAGATTTAAGTGAATTAATTGGCTCTGTAGCAGCAATATTTTTTATTTTCGGCATTGCCATTATTCCTGGATTTATGAATTCCTTTGCCGCACTAAGTTTGTTGATGGATAAAAGGCCTAAATGACAAATTTTAGATGTATATCCGAATATTACAATTCTCATAGCTGCATACAATGAAGAATCTTCTATCCTAGACACGCTTCAGAGTGTGGATCGACAAAATTATCCGGGTGGACTGCAAGTCATTGTGATTAATGATGGTTCTAAAGATAGTACTGCACAATTGGTAAAACAGGCTGAAGCTCAGTATTCATGGCTGACTTTATTGGATTTAACCCAAAATGCGGGTAAGGCTCATGCCTTAAATGAAGGGTTGAAATTAGCCAAACATGATTTGGTGCTCACCGTTGATGCAGACTCTTACTTACACCGTATTGCTTTGCAATGCATTGTGGAGCGCTATGTTGCAGATCCGCCGAATACACGCGCTGTTGCAGGTAAAATTTTGGTACGAAATTCACGTCAAAATTTACTGACAAAAACGCAAGAGTGGGATTATTTTTTGGGAATTGCAGCGACAAAACGCTTACAGTCTTTATATCAAGGCACCTTGGTTGCTCAAGGGGCATTTTCAATTTATGACCGTAATGCACTTGTTGAAGTGGGTGGTTGGCCTGAATGTGTAGGTGAGGATATTGTTCTTACTTGGGCTCTGCTCAGAGCAGGTTACCGTGTTGGACATTCGGAGGATGCCTGTGTATTTACCAATGCGCCGACGGAACTCAACGTTTTTGTTAAACAACGTCAGCGTTGGGCACGTGGCATGATGGAGGCTTTTATTAAGCATCCTGGTATTTTGATTAAGCCGCGGTTATCTACATTCTTTATTCATTGGAATGTGCTGTTTCCATGGTTAGACATTGCCTTTACCTTTGGTTTTATTCCTGGAATTATTTTGGCATGTTTTGGTCATTTTTGGATAGTTGGCCCAATGACTTTGGCTCTCTTACCTATGGCTTTTTTGTTGGGTTTTCTCAATTACAGTATTGAAAAGCGAATGTTTAAAACTATGGATCTTAAAATACGTAAAAACCTAACGGGTTTTTTTATTTATGTTTTGGCTTATAGTTTCTTGTTGCAACCAGCAAGCATTTTAGGCTATTTGGATGAAATTTTGAAAACACGTAAAAAATGGGGTACTAAATGAAATCTAGCAATATGAATTTTGGTTTCTCATTATGCTTTTTGTGCTTATTTTCAGCCTATGTGCAGGCGGGTGAGTCGTCAGCAACCCAACCTTCAAATTGGGCTGCAGGCACAGAGTTTTTCATTAGCCATGATAGTGAAGGTTTTGAAACCCAAAAATTATCAGCTGAAGTTTTTCCTCAATACAACAATGCAAATGATTATTTAGGCGCACGTTTTAGTGCCTATAACTATAAAATCGATGATTGGCAGAGTGATGCTTATAAAGTATCAATCATTGCTAAAAATGTAGAAGCTGCAACTGCAAATGGATGGACGCTTGAAGCTGGGGTTTTTGAACAAAATGACCATACCTTAGCCACCTTTGATGGTAGCTATCGTCAACCACTAACTAAAAGTACTGCAGTAGAAGTATTTGCAAATCGTGATTGGGTCGAAACACGACCAGCTTTAGAGCACGGTATTCATTTTACCTATTTGGGTGGCGCGGTTGATCAGCAAATAGGGCCACATGTTACCGTGGTTGGTTTGGTAGCAACGCAATTATTTTCAGATGACAATCGCCGTGATCATGGTCGCTTAAAATTAATCTATCAGCCATCCTTAGAACATGGCTTAACATTGCAGGCGCGATACCGTTTGTATCAAAGTGATGCGGATGATGTTGCAGGGTTGTATTTTAATCCTAAAGATTATGAAGAAAGTATGTTAGCTCTGGGGTGGCGTAAAAGATACAATGGTTGGACGACTGGGATTACAGTCGGTTATGGACGAGAAAAAGTGGCTGATGCACCGAGCCAATCAACAAAACTGCTGGAACTGAACATACAGAGTCCAATTCATCAAAACCAATTTGTGCGCTTAAATGCGGGTTATAGTAACAGTGCTTCATATTATGGTGCCGATTATAGCTATCGTTATTTAATGGGCGAATGGGTGCTTAAATTTTAGTAAATTTATTATGAGTTAAAACCAGATGCTAGCTTGGATTCTTTATGATAAAGAAAATGCTAATTTCAACTAATAACTAAGCAAAACAGTTCAGAAATCCTCAACTTCCTGTCATACTACGCAGTCATCAAATGGGTACTTTGAATAGAGGTAATGAGCGTGATTTCAGTAGGTATTGTCGGCGGTACAGGTTACACAGGTGTTGAATTACTGCGTATTTTACTGCGACACCCCAATGCAGAAGTAAAAGTTTTAACTTCGCGTACTGAAAATGGCCGCCGTGTGGATGATATGTTCCCAAGCTTGCGTGGACATACAGACCTTTGCTATTCAGATCTAAATATTGAAGAACTAAAACAATGTGACGTTGTATTCTTTGCGACGCCGCACGGTGTTGCAATGAAACACGCTGAAGAATTGGTTGCTGCAAATACTAAAGTGATTGACCTTGCTGCTGACTTCCGCTTGCAAGACTTAGCTCAATTTGAGAAATGGTATGGCCTCGACCATGCTTGCCCAGAATTATTAAAAGATTCAGTTTACGGTTTGTCTGAATTAAACCGTGAAAAAATTCAAAAGGCTTCAGTGATTGGTAACCCAGGTTGTTACCCAACAACTGTTCAGCTCGGTTTAGCGCCAGTATTAAAAGCTGAAGGATTAGTGAAACCTGAAAGCATTATTATTGATGCAAAATCAGGTGTGTCTGGTGCAGGTCGTAAAGCCAGCCTGGGTATGATCTATTCTGAAAATGCAGATAACTTTAAAGCTTATGGTGTAGCGGGTCACCGTCATCACCCTGAAATTGTAGAAGCCTTGGAAAATATTTCAGGTCAAAAAGGTGTGTTTAACGAAATTTTATTCGTACCACATTTAGTACCAATGATTCGTGGCATGCTCAGCACTATCTATATTGATTTGACTGACGCAGGTGCTTCTGTGGATTTACAAAGCATATATGAACAGTTCTATGCCAATGAGCAGTTTGTAGATGTTATGCCTGCAGGAAGCTCACCTGAAACACGTACTGTGCGTGGTGCGAACCAATTACGTATTGCGATTTGCAAACCTCAGCCGAAAAAATTAGTGATTTTGGTGGCTCAAGACAACTTGGTGAAAGGTGCAGCAGGTCAAGCCGTACAAAATATGAACTTGATGTTTAGTTTTGCTGAAAATGCAGGACTTCAAGGCATTGGTTTATTACCATAAGAAACGATTTAAAACTTCACACACATTTAAAACTGGATTTAAATGTGTGCCTTGAGTGAACTAAAAATAAGAGATGACGATGTCGAATACAGAATCTAATTTCAAGTCAGAACCTGAAAACAGTGAAAAAACGCCTTTTATGAAGACGAATATGCCACTGGCGATTGGTGCAGTTGTACTTGCATTGAGCAGCGGTTTGCTCGGATATAGTATCGGTCATCGTCAGGGCTTAACAGTGGTCGGATATGATGCAGATGCAGAGCAACTGGTTGATGTGGTGCAAAAGCAAAAAACTGAATTAGCAGGCCTGAATAAAAGTTTGAATGCGGCAATTCAAGAGCGTGATGTCGCTGTAAGTAATTCAAATGATTTATATTTGGCCGTTAAAAAAGCACGTGATGATCAAGAGTTAACCGGTAATTTGGGTGTTTTGTATCGTGAAGTATTGCGCCAACGTGGGGGTATGCCGCTTGCAGTACAACATTTAGCGATTAAATCGTTACCTGAAAATGCGTATGAATACCAACTTGATCTCGTTCAAGTAAGTCCGTCAAAAAGTAATGTATCTGGAAGTGTTGAGCTGCGTTTAATTAAGGGTACAGAAGTACTTGCAGTGCCTTTAGAAGACAAAAACTTTAACTTTAGCGAAAGTGAGCGACTCACTGGACGTTGGACCATGCCAAAAGGCTTTAGTCCAGACTTTATTGAAGTGCGTTTAACCGGTTCTAAACCCGTTATTCGCCGTTTTAGCTGGTCGAAAGGTCAGCCTGTTGAAAATCAATCTGCCTTCCTTTCAGAAATTCCTCAAACTGAAGCAAGTGCAAACTAAGTGTGAAACCTAAATCCTATGCGAACCAATAAGCGTCAAACGTGTTTATCTGACATTAAAAATTCATTTTACCAATCTGGTTTAGTGGACTGGCATCTAAACCCGACTCTCAGCCAAGGTACGCAGGATGATGGTGATTCAGACATTCAAGTATTGACTGCGCCACCTGAGTTAAAGCGTCCTCCTATGTATGCTGTCGTTTTAATGAACGATGATTACACCCCAATGGACTTTGTAATTGAAATTTTACAACAATACTTTGCTTTGAATCTTGACCAAGCCACTCAAGTAATGCTAACTGTACATTATGAAGGAAAGGGTGTTGCAGGGGTTTATCCGCGAGACATCGCAGAGACTAAAGCAAATCAGGTCAATAATTACGCTCGGTCGCAAAGTCATCCATTACTTTGTCAGATTGAGCCAAAAGATTAATAAGGGGATTACATGCTCAGTCGTCAATTAGAAGTATCACTACGTTTGGCTGTCAGCATGGCTCGTCAAAAGAGACATGAATTTTTGACGGTAGAACATTTATTATTGGCTTTACTGGATAATGATTCCGCTGTTAATGCATTGAAAGCATGTGGCGCAGACATTATTGTGCTTCGCAAAGAACTTGAAGAATACGTAGAACAACATACCCCTAAGCTTGGCGAAAATAGCGATCAAGCACCACATCCTACAGAAAGTTTTGATCGTATTTTGCAGCGTGCAATTTTCCATGTGCAATCGAGTGGAAATGACCGCACTGTAGAAGGTGCAGACATTTTAGTTGCGATGTATTCAGAGCGTGATTCATTTGCGGTGTATTTACTTAAACGCCATCAAATCAACCGTTTGACATTAACGCAGTATTTGTCTCATGGCACACGTAAAGATGAAGTCCAAGCCGAAGAAGAAATCGAAGAGCTCGATGGTGAAAGCACTACGTCTTCAAATTCTGGCCCATTAGAGCTTTATACGACCAATCTCAATGTTGAAGCTCAAAAAGGCAAAACAGATCCACTGATTGGTCGTGAAAAAGAGATTGAACGTACAGCTCAAATTCTGTGCCGCCGTCGTAAAAACAACCCACTTTTGGTGGGTGACCCAGGTGTCGGTAAAACTTCGATTGCTGAAGGTTTGGCTTGGCTCATTGTAAATGGCAAAGCTCCTAAACCGCTTGAAAATGCAGAAGTATTTAGTTTAGACATTGGTGCTTTAGTTGCTGGAACTAAATACCGTGGTGATTTTGAAAAGCGTCTAAAACAACTGCTAAATGCCTTGAAGAAAAAGCCTGAAGCTATTTTATTTATTGATGAAATTCACATGATCATCGGTGCAGGCTCAAGTATGGGCAGCACGATGGATGCATCGAACCTCATCAAACCAGCTTTGGCAAATGGTACTTTGCGTTGTATCGGTTCAACGACTTTCCAAGAATACCGTCAAGTCTTTGAAAAAGATCATGCATTATCTCGTCGCTTCCAAAAAATTGATGTCAATGAACCATCTATTTCAGAAACGATTGATATTCTGCGTGGCTTAAAAGGCAAATTTGAAGAATTCCATCATGTGAAATACGAAGATCAAGCTTTGGTTTCTGCGGTAGAACTATCAGCGAAATTTATCAATGATCGTTTCTTGCCAGATAAAGCCATTGATGTGATTGATGAAGCTGGTGCGCAGCGTCGTTTAAAAGCTGAGCAGGATGATACGGTCATTTCAGTTGAAAACATTGAAGATATCGTATCGAAAATTGCCCGTATTCCACCGAAAACTGTGTCTAAAGATGATAAGAGCGTCCTTGAAAATCTTGAGCGTGATCTGAAACGTGTGGTGTTTGGTCAGGATGAAGCGATTGAAGCGCTTGCATCTGCGATTAAATTATCTCGTGCAGGTCTAAAAGCGCCAGATAAGCCAGTGGGTAATTTTGTCTTTGCGGGTCCTACAGGTGTGGGTAAAACTGAAGTCACTAAGCAATTGGCGAAATTATTAGGCGTCGAACTAGTACGTTTTGATATGTCAGAATACATGGAACGTCATGCCGTATCTCGTTTAATTGGTGCGCCTCCGGGTTATGTCGGTTTTGATCAAGGTGGTTTGCTGACCGACGCGATTCATAAAAATCCGCATTGCGTGCTATTACTAGACGAAATTGAGAAAGCACATCCAGATGTCTTTAATTTGTTACTGCAAATTATGGATCATGGTTCATTAACAGATAATAACGGTCGTAAGTCTGACTTCCGTAACGTTGTGTTAGTACTGACTACCAATATTGGTGCAGAATCAATTTCACGTGTGAGCATTGGTTTCATGGACCAAGACAACAGTAATGATAACCAAGACGCGATGAAAAAAGCCTTCTCACCAGAGTTCCGTAACCGCTTAGATGGTGTTATTCAATTTAAAGCATTGCCAACAACGGTCATTGAAAGTGTGGTTGATAAGTTCTTAACAGAGCTTCAGGCACAGTTAGATGATAAGAAAGTGGTTCTTGAGGTTGATCAAGATGCACGCGAATGGATGGCAGAGCAAGGATACGATCGCTTGATGGGCGCTCGTCCAATGCAGCGTTTAATCCAAGAGCATTTGAAAAAACCGCTTGCTGAAATGATTCTGTTTGGTGAGCTTGCGGAACATGGCGGCAATGTTGCTGTTTCAGTGAAGAAAGAAAATGGCAAAGCAGTGGGCTTAAAACTCGAAGTGTTTGAAGACCAAACCGCTGAACCTGCTTAATCAATTTAATTAACAAAAACCCGTGCTTGCACGGGTTTTTTATATTTATTCAACGCTAGATTTGGATTTCTCAATGATGGACGTATCATTAACAAAAGTGCTAACCACTTTCGGTTTATTTGCACTAACAGCACTGATGGAAATTTTAGGTTGTTACTTCCCATATTTGATTTTAAATCAGCAAAAAACGCAGTGGTTATGGATTCCAACAGCGCTTGCATTGGCTGCATTTGTTTGGTTATTGACGTTACATCCAGCAGCTTCGGGTCGAATCTATGCAGCCTATGGCGGAATCTACATTTTCTCTGCATTGCTGTGGTTGCGTTTTGTCGATCACGTAAATCTAACGCGATGGGACATGTTAGGTGGCATCATCGTATTGGTGGGTGCAGCTGTGATTGCATTACAGCCTCAAGGTTTAATTCGTTAAGTAAAAAAACATTGCAGAAGGTAAACCAAGAGCTGTAAGAAATCAGATGTTTATTTAAATTTACATTCAGCGTTGTGGATTTTTATTTCGTATTTCTGTTGAGGTGAAGATAAATTCATTTCCAATACATATGGATTTACACGTTGAAATTGATGCTCAAATAGCAATTCACAATTTTGTAGAGAATTTTTTTTGATCAGTTGTTTGACTTGCTGTTGACCCACTGATTCTGCAAATTGTGTAAAGTCAGGTGTGGTGATAATTCCTTCGATTTCTATTTTATCTGCTGAAACTTCCATTTTTTCCATCAACATATTTTGGTCAACTTGAAAAGGAAGGGTGCGAGAGTCTTCGTCACTTATGGCAGAAAGTATTTCATCTAAAGCAGGTTTATTTTTAATTTGGAATGCAGCATCCAAAATTCCTTTTTTTACGAGGTATTGATCTAGCTCAGTTGGAGATGCTGCAAATGTAACGGTGCTTAGGCCTAAAGAGACTAAAATTAACAAGCTTTTTTGAATGTGCATATTTTAAATCACTTATAAAAGTTATGGTTTTATTAAAGCATGCAAAAACAAAAAAAGCACCCGAAGGTGCTTCATTTATCTATGTAAAACCTTAGTCTTTTTTAAGATTTTCGTTAATTAAGAATTCAACAAGTGCTTTTTGTGCATGTAAGCGATTTTCAGCTTCATCCCAAACCACGGCATTTTTGTGGTCAAGCATATTTTCAGAAATTTCTTCACCACGATGCGCAGGTAAGCAGTGCATAAATAAACAGTCAGCGTGAGCAAGATCCATCAGGCGTTCATTCACTTGATAATCTGCAAACGCTTTTTCACGAATTTTTTGCTCTTCTTCTTGGCCCATACTTGCCCAAACATCTGTCACGATTAAATCTGCATTAACTGCAGCATCTTCGGCAGAATCAACAAGTTCAACACAGTGTGCAAATTCAGATAAAAATTCTGCTTTAGGTTCATAGCCCTTAGGTGCAGCGATTTTTAATTTAAAGCCCCACATATGAGCCGCTTCAATATATGAGTTACACATATTGTTGCCATCACCAATCCAAGCAACCGTTTTACCTTCAATAGAACCACGGTGTTCAACAAATGTTTGAACATCGGCAAGTAATTGGCAAGGGTGGTGATCATCTGTTAATGCATTGATGACAGGAACTTTTGAATAAGAAGCAAAACGTTCAACAATGTCGTGACCAAAAGTACGAATCATCACAATATCAAGCATGCTTGAAATCACGCGTGCAGAATCTTCTACTGGCTCGCCACGACCTAATTGAGAGTCGCGAGATGAAAGGAAAATTGCACTACCACCAAATTGGCTCATTCCTGCTTCAAACGATACACGTGTACGGGTGCTCGATTTCTCAAAAATCATGCCCATGACTTTACCAACGAAAGGTTGGAAAACTTCATTGTTATGCTGTTTGCGCTTGAGTTCGATACCGCGCTGTACAATTTGGTTAAGTTCTAAAGTCGATAAATCGCGTAAAGTTAGAAAGTGACGTAGAGCCATTGTTACTCCACAATAATTGCTGAATCAAAGAACAAAACAACAATTAGTTGTTGGTTGGTTAGAGAAAAAGGAATCGATTAATATACTATAAGAGAGGTAAATTGCAAAAAATCTAGCGCTTTTGGTGACCGTCTAGGAAACGATCGACGCAATAACTGATGTAATTGATGGTTTCTTGATCATTTTCATCAATGCTGATGCCCATGAGAACGCGCCATTCTAAATTACGCAAAATTCCAAAATAAAACTGAGCCGAAAACAACGGGTTTTCACAATACAGCAAACCGTGTTGATGCGCTTGATTTAAAATTTCTGCAACGGTGTTCTGAATTTGTTTTGGGCCTTGCTCATGAATATAACGTGCTATTTCAGGATTACGTCCTGTTTGTTCTAAGACTAACCGCATAAATGCCGCATTTTCAGGCATCACGATATGCTGATGAAAGTCACTTAAAGTATTGATGAGATAAGCACGAATATCGGTGTCAGGGCTCACCGTAAATGGTAGGCAAATATCTTTGAAAAATAAGCAGCGACGATAGTCACAAATGGCCTTAAATAATCCGTCTTTATTACCAAAATATTTATAGATTGACGCTTTTGAACCACCTGCATGATTCACGATGTCATCTAATGAAACTGCATCAAAACCACGTTTTAAAAAAAGCTCCGTAGCACTTTCTAAAAGCGCAACACATCGTTCATGTCCGCGCCGCGTTTGTGGCTGGTCATGCGTTAAAGGTTCAATGTGTATTAAATCTTGCATAAAGTGATAATATTTAACAAAAAAATAGCTGATTTGATGATAATTATAGCAAAAAATTCAGTACTTTTCTGCTTTGCTCATAAATAAGAGATCTTTGACTAAAGAATAACAACAGATAGGTGATAAGTGAAATATTTGACTAAAGTTTTAGAGTTAATATTCTACAAAGCCATAGAGTTGGAAAAAAATATGGATATACTCAAACTTCGAAAATTAAAGTAAATGCCGTGGAAAGGAATATGACACAACAAACGTCTGCAGGCTTAAGATTTAGACAAGCATTGGAAGTAGAAAAACCATTACAAATCATTGGTACCGTAAATGCCTATGCAGCAATGATGGCAAAAGAAGTTGGCTATAAAGCCATTTATTTATCTGGTGCAGGTGTTGCGAACTATTCTTATGGTTTACCTGACTTAGGCATGACCAGTTTAGACAATGTTTTGGAAGATGTTCGTCGTATTACTGAACGTGTAGATACGCCATTACTTGTCGATATCGATACAGGTTGGGGCGGTGCATTTAATATTGCCCGCAGTGTGAAGCAAATGATTGCAGCAGGTGCAGCAGCGGTTCATATTGAAGACCAAGTCGCACAAAAGCGTTGTGGTCACCGTCCGAACAAAGAAATCGTGTCACAACAAGAAATGGTTGACCGTATTAAAGCGGCTGTTGATGCAAAAACCGATTCAAACTTTGTGGTGATGGCGCGTACAGATGCATTACAAAAAGAAGGTTTGCAAGCAGTGATCGACCGTGCATGTGCCTGTGTAGAAGCAGGTGCAGATGCGATCTTTGCTGAAGCAATGACTGATATTACCATGTACAAAACTGTCTGCGATGCTGTTGGTGTCCCTGTACTGGCAAACATTACAGAGTTTGGTGATACCCCTTACTACACCAAAGAAGAACTAGGCGAGCAGGGTATTGCAATGGTGCTTTATCCATTGTCTCCGACACGTGCAATGCAAAAAGCGGCACTCGAAGTGATGCATGCAATCCGCAATGACGGTACACAAGTCAATGTACTGGATAAAATGCAACAACGAAAAGAACTCTATCAATTCCTCGATTATCACACTTTTGAAAATACCTTAGATAAATTGTTCACTGAAGGAAAATAAAAAATGGCTGAAGGAAAAGTACTCACGGGCGCAGGACTGCGCGGACAAGTAGCGGGTAAAACTGCACTTTCAACTGTAGGCAAAAGCGGTGCGGGCTTAACCTATCGTGGTTATGACGTTCAAGACTTGGCAGAAAACTGTCAGTTTGAAGAAGTTGCGTACCTGATTTTCTTTGGTGAATTGCCAACAACAGAACAATTAGCAGCATACAAAGCTAAACTCAAATCATTGCGTCAATTGCCACAAGCGTTGAAAGAAGTATTAGAACGTATTCCTGCGGACTCACATCCAATGGATGTGATGCGTACAGGCGTTTCAATGTTAGGCAACCTTGAAACTGAACAATCGTTTGAACAACAACAAGATGTTGCAGACCGTATTTTGGCAACGCTACCTGCGATCATTTGCTACTGGTACCGTTTCAGCCATGATGGTGTACGTGTAGAAGAAAACACCGATGATGATTCAATCGGCGCTCAATTCCTACATTTACTGCGTGGCGAAAAACCAAATGAATTGCACGAGCAAGTGATGAACGTATCACTGATTTTGTATGCAGAGCATGAGTTTAACGCATCTACATTCACAGCGCGTGTATGTGCATCAACATTGTCAGATATGCATTCATGCATCACAGGTGCAATTGGTTCACTACGTGGCCCATTACATGGCGGTGCGAACGAAGCTGCGATGGAAATGATTGAAAACTGGACGTCTCCAGAAGAAGCTGAACGTGAAATGCTCGGCAAACTTGAGCGTAAAGAAAAGATCATGGGCTTTGGTCATGCGATCTATAAAGACAATGATCCACGTAATGGCATCATCAAAATTTGGTCTGAACGCCTAGCAAAAGACGTCGGTGATACTGTGCTTTATCCAGTATCAGTACGCTGTGAAGAAGTGATGTGGCGCGAGAAGAAATTGTTCTGTAATGCAGACTTCTTCCATGCATCTGCATACCATTTCATGGATATTGCAACCAAATTATTCACGCCAATCTTTGTGATGAGCCGTGTAACAGGTTGGGCAGCGCATGTGATGGAACAACGTGCGGACAACCGTATTATTCGCCCAAGCGCGGACTATACAGGCCCTGAACTGCGTAAAGTGGTGCCGATTGCAGAGCGTTCTGCGGCATAATTTTAAAGTGAAATAAAAAAGCCTCTAAAGAGGCTTTTTTATTATTTGTGTTAACAATCTATTTGGTTAATAAAACAGGATCTTCGACGCTATATCCCGTTTCAAATGGAATCCCTAGATATTTAACAGTCACTAAATAAAAAGGCTTTTGCACTACACGATAAGTTTTAGAGATTTTTAAACCTTCTTTATACGTCTCAGCCTTTTGTATGGCGCTTTTATACTGCGAATTTTTAATACGATATTGATAGGTCCATTTATCAATGGTTTCATTCGGGTCATACCAAGATTTTGCAGTGCCATTCATGGTCGTTAATAACTGTATTCGGGCATTATTGTTATTTACTGGTGTTAGTTTGGCTAAACGCTTTTTAATTTTCGCGATTTCTTTATCAAACTGGGCACTGTCTTGGTCGTAATCAATCCGTTTTGTCTTAGGATTAATATATAAAGACTTCACTGTAATTAATTGCGTCGGCTTTTGGCTATTTAATTGATAATAATATAATTGTGGTAAACGACCACGACCATCTTCAAAATGACGCATTAAATAGATTTTTTGGTCTTTTTTATCAAAACCTAAAACCTCAATGGTTTGAGGGCCGCCTACCGTCGCGAAAGCAGAGCAGGAAATTAGGGTGCTAATTGCGAATGCATTGAAATGACGTAGCTGCATTTTCTTGTCCTGATAAGTAAATTCCTCAATACAGTATGCGATGCAAAATGATATTTAAATATGAAGATTATGTATGTTTTATTCTGCATTTAAGATGTCTAATACACTGTGAGCAACATTTTCAGTTAACTGATCTAAGCGTTCTAAAGCCGTACCCAAAATAAAATAATGATAATTATAGATACGACCATCATGTAAAATTGAAATATAAAATGTTCCTTCGGGTTTTTCTACAGTTGCACTGCCACCGGGTTTGAGTAATCCAGTGCAGGCCACCACAAAGTCCGCATGTAAAAATAGTTGTTGTCCTTGCTCAGCCATCGCTTGAGTCACTTCTGCGGATTCGGCCGTAAATTTTTCTATTAGTAGAGGATCTACTTTTAAAATTTCACGCTTGATTGATGGATCATAGCTCACTAGTCCACCTAATAAGATATCTGCACCACTATTCTTATAAATTGAAAATTGACTACATAAATAACCAGAGCTTGCACTCTCGATAAACGCGATAGTCATGGATTTTTGTTCTAAAGCATCGCAACACTGTTTAAGCATGTGCTTACCCCAAAGTAGAATGGTGAATGATCATTAGTATTCTTAAAATTTTAGCATTGATTTCGCTCGCCTGTAATTTCACTAAAAGTCTAAGGTGGCACTGTGGGCGTTGAGGAATTCACAAAAATAGTGTGATTGTTTAGAAGCTGTACGAAAAGATGAAATAAAGGTTTCTTCGGAAGGGAAACGATGTTAAAACTTAAAATAAAGAGCGTAACAAAAGTAGGTTTATTTCAATGAAAACGACTGTTAAATATGTAGTATTAAAAAGCCTAGACTATCAATTGGGCACGCCACTTTTTCAAGAAGAATTAGACGCAGATAGCCTGTATTTTGATCAAATTCCGGCTGTAATTCAGTATCAAAATCATCAATTCAAAGTGAAAAGTAAAGAGTTAAAACGTGTTTATTTGGCTGAAGAAAATGAAGACATGCAAACCATTATTGTGAAAGTACTTGCCGTTTAATTTCGATCAATTTTTAGTATTAAAAATACAGTTCTCATTGAGTTGGGAGCTGTATTTTTGTATTTGATAGACTCAAACTATAGATTAATCTAGATTTAAAGGAGATATATATTTTTAATGATCACTTGATCATATCGATTTAGCTATTCGATCAACAGCTATTTAATCCCCCAGATATTATTTAGTATAATTTATCTGTTTTTTCATGGGGGGGAGACATGATGGACTTATTTAAATTTCTAAAAAGCTTTAATACAACGGGCACTTATCTTTTAATTTCAACGATTTCGCTAGTTTGCTTAGTTGTGTATTTCTATTTTATTAATCCAAACTGATCTAAGTTGACTACCAACATCTTTGGCTTTAAATAAAGAGCTTAGTAAATAAAACTACATAATAAAATTTTATATCAAAAATATTGATATAAAATTTTGAGTAAATTAAAAATAGAGCTGATTGTTTTAATCCATATTTGTATTGATAAAGCCACAACGATAGTGAAAGTTCTTTTGTGCACGACATTATGAAAGAAGAAGCGCCACGAGGGCGCTTTTATTTTGGGTATTAGTTTGTTTGACAGGTATTTAAATACGTCTTATTCTCAATTGAATATATAAAGTTATCGATCAAATATTCACTTTGTTTGAGTGAATCACGATGATCACCATTTTTAATTGGGTGAAATGCTATGGGTTTATTTTCCTTGCAGACTTTTTGATAATAAGCATGGACACCCCGATAATCTACCAATTGATCTTAATCACCTTGTACTAACAGTAAAGGTACCTGAGGTGTCATCAATTCGATCGACTGTTTTTCTAAATAACGGGTCAATGGCGTTAAATCTACATTGGGTTTAAAAACAGTTTTTGGTGATACTTTTAGTTCATTTTGTAGTTCTGATAAGCAGCGATTGCGAGCTTGATTGAGGATTTTCTGCATTTCTGGGCTAACAAAATCTTTTGCTGAAAGTGTAGGCTCCGCAGCTTCAGCACCTAACAGGACGATAGGTAAAAATGCTGCAACGCTCGGATCAATATTAGACTGATTTGCTACATATTCAGCAATCCCTTCATATTGGTAACCGCCGGGTGCCAATGCAACTGCTCCGCGTAAATTGAGTTCTGGGGCATCCTTTTGTCCAAACGCTGCTACGGTTAGGGAAGCAGCGCCGCCTTGACTGTGGCCCATGACATACCAGTTTTTACTCAATTTGACTGATTTTAATTGATGCATGGCACGGACAGCATCAACGACAGTGTGTAACTGACTTTGAGCATTCATATAGGGGTGACTGCCTGGTGTGCCTAAACCTTGATAATCCGGCGCAACGACTGCATAGCCACGAGCAAGCCAAGCATTTAAAGCTTTGGATGCAATTTTTTGGTATACGTGAACGGGTCCATCTGCATAATCACCTGAAGGTGCACAGGTATCTGCTACACCAGTTGTACCATGTGCCCATGCCAAAACTGGCCAACCGCCTTTCGGGGCTTTACCTTTAGGTAATAGGATATATCCAGAAGCAACAATCGGTTCTTCATGAACACCTCTACTTCGATAGGTAATGATATATCGTTCTGCTGCATAGCTAAAAAGATCGGGCGTTTGAGCTTCTAAAGATAGTATTGTACCGGGTGTAAGCGCGGCTATATTGGCGATTTGACCTTCATTTATTTTGGAAGGTACAGGAGATGCAGTTGTGTACGCTGAAGCTAGACAAATACAGCTAGCAACCAATTTAAGAATATGAACCGTACCGGTTTTGTCGGAGAGTCAATATTCTGAGAGACTATCCCGATGACAAAATTAAAATATACCCCTGAAATCAGAGAAAGAGCGGTTCAATTATTGATTGAATCTGAAAAAGATTATCC
>NZ_VOYW01000050.1:0-18816 GCF_013420085.1 Acinetobacter sp. YH12027 | reverse complement strand
GTTAAAATGCTGTGCTGCTTTTCGCACAGACATTTCGTCTCGAATCATAATTTCTATGACTTTATCTTTAAAATCTTTTGAATATCCCATATCTCTATTGTTCTATAGTTTTTAGGATTTGGCTATATTTCAAAACTAAAAATTAATTTAATTTTTTATAGAGTTCCATCTTTCAACTTTAATAAATCATGATAAGTTTGTTTTTTTTGAACAATTGTCTTTAAGATAAAATCTGTCTTTCTTAATGACTCAGCATTGTTCAGATCAAGCATAATCGCCACTTCATTATACCATTCATCTTCAGGTGCATTATTTTCCCAACGATCCCCCCATCTGTCATCTCTACTAATTTGAATTGATGAATTCACATCGACTAAACCATCTTTATTTTCTTTTAAAATTCCTAAGTGAATTACTATTTCGATAGCATCATTAATAATTGTCAAAGGATAATATACCTCTCCATCTGGATTTCTTCTGAAATCAGAGTATTCATTTGCAGCAGACCAAGCTGTAATCTGCTCTTTTGGTATGTATGCTTCTAAAATATTCTTTAAACAAAGATACATACTACAATAATCGTCATATTCTCTATCCCACTGTAAAAATGGAAATTTTGGGTGATCCTTAAAAAAATTAACTATCTTTTCTATATTCGTCATTATTTAACCTTTTAATATTTCGCCCTTCAAAATATCTATATCCATTCTTCTAGCATCAAAATCTGGTGGAATAACACCAGTAAAATGACGACCTGCAAAACTAAAAGAATGTTTACCTACAGAAACTCCATATGGTGTCTTCGCTTCCATCCAAGCGATCATTGCTTTATAGGCTTGAGTTGCACCTTTGTGATAATCAACTGGACTTTTTATTTTAGTATCTGGTTTGCTATGACCTTCTAATTTTAGCATGGCAATACGCATGGAAAGTGCATATTGCTTACATAGTACTAGAGGCGGTGGAAAAGGGTGATTTGTCCAAACGCTACCTGCTTCAGTTGCAGTCACAATCATTCTATTTGCATTCTGCGCCTGTATACGACCACTATGCTGTTCGTTCTTACACTCCTTATTAGAACTATTACAAGATCTCTCAAGTTCCTTAGATTTCGCTTTACTTGCTGCCAATGCTTGATCTTTTTGCTCTTGAGTTATACCCGAACGACTATTATCGATATCCTCTTCAGCCAGATCAATTCTTTGATTGAGCATGCCTGTAATTGTTCCATCTCCTAATGGGGATGGAGTGAATATTCCAGTTAATATTACGCCTATAGGATTTGCTCTTGCTCCTACTTTAGCTGCAGTTCCTGCTCTTTCAGCAGCTTTTTCAGCAGTTGTCCCCCAACCACCAAAAATATCTGCTGCATCAGCCGCTATTGCCACGATTTTTTCTCCAATGCTTCATAGAATTTTTGACTATCTGAAGAATTTAAAGAGCTTTGTAAAACTCCAGCTAAGATATCAATTGCAAGAAATGGTGGAAATAATCTATTTATTAATAAACTGCGATTCCATGGATCATCATCTAAATTATTTTTATTCAAAATAAAACATAGTTCTCCATAAGCCGCTCTCCATTTGTCATAGTCAGCATGATTTTCCATTCCTACCAGATATTTTCGAATTTTTGTTTGGGCAGTAATCAGGAATTTTAGTCCACTATCTTCATTATTATTAAAATACTTTATCGCCAGTTCACTATAAGTGTTTTTTAGCCGATTCCAGTTCCACAAGGCTAGACTTTCTTCACGATCTGCAGAAAATTCCTCAAGCTGTTCTTTAGTAAATTCGATAACCATTCTAAATCCTCTCCAATAACTTGAAATCACCAGATACTTCTTGATACCACCAACCATCAATAGGTTCTAACAGAATATCTAAATTTTTTTTATCTAATAGTCGATTTAATGATTTGATAACTGAAGGATCATAAAATCTGAACAATGCTAATTCGCCGGATGGTAATTCTGCTTGTAAGAATGGCTGAAAATGTTTGATCAATTCTTGGTTCGATAGATTTGTTTTCAATATCGAAAACATTCCTAAATTTTCTTCTATAACAAGTTCATTAATAAATTTTTGATTATTTAGTTTATTTAAATTCAACAATAAAGGGGAAAATTCTAATGGTGTAGAATCATCAACAGTTCCATCGAATAAATTACCTATATATTTGATATTTCTATCATAGTTTAAAGTAAGCCAATGGCGCATATAAGTATAATTTTTAGCTGCATCAATCAACAGGAAGAAATTATATTTAGATTCTTCACCACTAATTTTCTTTGATAACTGTAATATGTCCATCCTATATTTCCCTATACACAAATGGTAAACCTTTTCGAGCGGCATCAATTAAACAGGGAATACATATTTTCGTAGAAATATTAGGAAGCTGGAAATTATGACGTGTACCTTTGACAAATTGTGCTTGAGCAGACCTAACCTCAACGAGCCCAGGACTATTAATATCAATAGAACCGTCAGTCTTTATTTTTATGTACCCCCCACCACAAGTCAGCATAATTTCTTTTTTGGCTGCAATCGTAATGGAATTCTCAGTACTCATGATCTTAAAATCCTTGAGAGATGCTAGATCAATTTGATCATTTTGCGCATGAACTTTAATTTCACCTTGAGCCGCTACAATATTTATACCTTTTTCTTGAGTATAAAAGCTTAATCCCTTCGCAGCATGAGCAGTAAACTCACCATTTGAATTTATATCTAACTGTTGACCCGATATAATTTTTATATTTTCTTTAGCAACATGAGTTTGGTTTTTTTGACTTACAGAAACAAAATCCTGAGGAGTACTAAGCAGAATATTAGGATGCTCAAACTTTTCTAGACTATTTTCTACTTGAGCAATCAAATCATTACTAATTTGATAGTTTTCATCTTGGAAAGCCTTACTTACTCGAGCATTTTTTTCTAAACTTTTGAGTTTTTCTATAGATTCATTTAATTGCGTTAACAACTCTTTTATATTTAATTGTATATCTTTGGCGTTTTCTTGACTCGCAGAACTAATCAATAATCCCTTACCAGCTCGAATAGCACCCCATTGATCGGTTCTCAGCTCAAAGCCTTCTCCTCGCCCTGCACTTTCTGCGGTTTCTTTGGGATGACTAAGGTTACCGAGGTTAAGCTGAGTGGCACCATGGGTACTTTGTAATTGTGTTGATATTTGTCCAGTCGTGTCATCAAAGCGCAGTTGTCCAAAGCCTTCCCCTTGGACTTCCTTACTTTTTATTCCCGCTAGTTTTTTTGTGTCTGGCAGTTTGCCTTTACTATCAAATTGGGTCGGACTGCGCTGTGCTTCATGTATACGTCCCACCACAAATGGTCGGTCGATGTTACCGTCAAAGAAATCGATGACCACGATTTCATTAATGCGTGGCAAGAAGCGTGCGCCATAGCCTTCACCGGCCCATGGAGTCAGTACATCTACCCATGCAGAGTCCGTGTCATTGTCATTGCTGCCTGCACCGCCATCATGGCTGTGGTCATCTCCACGGGTAAATAAGAAGCGAACTTTGATTCGTCCCCATTCATCGACATGTATTTCTTCACCGCTTGGTCCAACGACTTTGGCACGTTGCGGATGGGTGCTTGGACGATGTTCGAGTGGGTTATATTCAGGAACCGTCGCAATATTGCGGCGTTGTAATGTGAGCTGATTGGCCTGACGCTCGGCCTGTTCATGGATCGGTTTAATCTTCCACTGGCTTTGTGCAATCAGTTGATTGACCTGTTCAGTGAGATCTTTGGGTAAGTTATTTTGGTTATAGAATTTCTTTTCTGTGATTAAAAATTGTTTGTCTGCATCACTGTGTTGATCGATTTCTGGGTGTTCATTCAATTCAAACCAATAACCGACTTGTGTATCACGCACGGTCGATTGTGCATTGAATTTTTTCGATTGTAGCTCGTGATAGCGCGTTAGGTTTTGATTCAATTTTTCAATTTGGCTGTTGGATGAAGCGGTAGCTTGGTCTTCGCCTTTTAAGTCTTGCATCCATGCAGGGCTGATATGCCATGCTTGCTCCAAACTTAAGCTGGCATTGTCTTGGCTTTGGCTATGCTGATGTTTGCTTTGAACAGAACCTGCGCCTTCTTCTTGGCTGAGTCCATCGGCTTGCCAGCGCTGCACATGGACCGCAGTCGGTTGAATGCTACGCTCACCGATCAAGCTGGTGATGCTGTCTCGTTTTTCTGTGGCACTAGAGCGATGAAAGCGGATACTACGACGGCTGAGTGCTTGATATTGGCTATTGTCATCAATCAGGCGGAGTTTTTGTTTTTCAATTGGGCCTGAGGAATGTGGTACTTTCAGCTGCGCTTCATCGATGAGCCAGTTGATACCCTCACTGCGCCAAAGTCGGGTCAGAAAGTCATAATCGCTTTCATTCGACTGCATGATGAAAGGTCGAACGTCATAGTTTTGGCCTAAACCGCTTAGATCTAGCGTTAGACTGGCAGCAAAAAGCGGACTTTTGCTTTGCCATTCTTTAAAGAGAGTTTCACTGACATCGCGAACAGATTTGTTCATAAACACACGGCTGTTCCTGCGTTTATGCCACAGCGATGTTGCATCTTCTAAAGTGAGTTTATACAGCGTGAGTGAACCGTCACTCTGGCCTTGGGTGGCTTCGGTAATAATACCCGTGGTGCGGAAGAGTTCGCCCTGATCGGTCACTTGATCAACGGCGACTTGTACGCCAATAAATTGTTTTAGTGGAATAAGTGCATTAGTAGATAGGCAAATCAAAGTCGCTTGCAGGCCTTGGTTTAAGACATGCTCCCCATCAATACGTTGAATAAAAAGCTCTTCATTCAACGCAGGGTTGGAAAATTGCACATGAATGGCACGTTTTTGGGCGGATAGACCCAATTGTTCTAATACAGCAAATATTTTGCCTAACATAATAAAAATTCTAAATTGTAATCATGGAAATAATTTTGCTGCTAGTTTAGTCAAATTCATCAATAAACTTAATGCTTAAAACCATAGAAGATGTTTCGTTATGTAAAATCCACGATTCAAAAATTCACTTAAAAATAAAAAGCGGAGAACCCACTCACTAATTACTTCTTGCATATAAAATATTCACCAAATGGTCTTAGACCATGTACTTGCACCCAACGAACAGCGTCATGCACACAAGTGTAAAAATAGTTTTATCGTCTAATTAACATCGAGCTTAATGATCAATTTTTTAATATTATCTTTAAAAATAGTGGATTAATTTAAACTTAAGCTAGATTAAAAAACATACAATCCTTTCTTTCCTGTCTTGTAATTCACCTAAGATCCCCTATAATTCAAAAAAACAGACAAGTCTGTCTATTTTGCTGCAAAAACCGAATGAATTTAGCATTCAGAGGGTAAAAATATAAATGAGAGAAAACGTATAAAACGTTCGAAAATCAAATCATTGACTTAAGCTAACAAAGTGAATGATTTGAACGCACAATTGTCAGCAAAGCGCGATTACCCCAAATAATCGCGCTTTTTATTTTCTTAGAATCGTAAGTCATGTGAAAAAATTGATTGTTAATCAATACAAATAAGTCGTCGCTAGATTTAAAACCTAGATGCCTACAAACAAATTTTTAAGCGGCCAATTCCAAACGAATTAAGGTTTCAACTCGCTTCCAATAATCTGCTAAATGCACTTGGTCGGGGTCAATTTGGGCTTGGATGGTCATGCCATCCAAAATACTACTCAGAAATGCAGCGAGTTGTTCAGTTTGCTGAATGCCCAGATTTTGCAAGGCAGTACTTAGTTTTGATTTGAGCCAGTCTTTATAATCGATCGCAGGTTGCAATGAAGACGGATAAACTTTAGATATTTCTTCTACTGCTTTTTGAAACATACAACCATTAAAATCTGCGGTACGAAACCAAGCATCGTACCAAGCAAAAATGGTTTTAATATGCGAAAGATGGTCTTCTGGATCACATTCTGCAATAGCAGCTTCAAGTGATTCCTGTAAATTAAGATTTCGAATCACGAGACATTCTTCAATTAATTTGGCTTTAGAGGGGAAATATTTATAAAACGTCATTTTAGCAACGCCCGATTCCCCAATAATTCGATCTATACCAATCGAGTTATAGCTATAAGAATTGAAGAGTTGGAGCGCAACGTTAATGATGTCTTGCTTTTTCGACATTTAATTTACCTGATGCACCAATGGGGCCTAAACATAAAGCTTTTAAGGTAGAAAACCTAATTTTTAAACATGATTTTCGCGCGCTATTGTAAAGCATAACTTAATTGGAGTCTGTAGATAAAACTTCAGCATCCCATTAAATACAGTCTGATTTCAGAAGATTTATCGATATAGCAGTCAAGAAAATTTCGTATAAAACTGACTGCTATTTTAATATCAACTAGCGACTTAACGACTCTTCATCTGCGTTAAAAACATGGATAAAATGAATGCCATTAACGGTGGATTTAAGAGTAAGTATTTAAGAGCAAGGGGTACTCATAATATCTTTTTGCTTACGCTCTTGCAGTGCTTTTCGAATCACCTGATAACCGCCCGTTAAACCTAAAATTGCCATGATTGCGGCCACAATCAAATCTGGCCATAGACTGCCTGTACCAAATACCCCAACAGCCGCCAAGATCACCGCGACATTACCAATCGCATCATTACGGCTACATAGCCAAACGGATTGCATATTGGAGTCGCCTTCTCGGAAGGCATATAAAACATATGCACAAATGACATTAGCGACTAAGGCCAAAATACCAATCACACCCATGGTGATCGGTTCAGGAGCGATCCCATTGGCATAGGCATAGAGCACTTTGGCAATCACCACGATACCAAACGCTGCCATAACAAAACCTTTAACCAAGGCAACTGTTGCACGCCAATATAAGCTGGCGCCAAGCACGGCTAATGAAACCCCATAATTAACAGCATCACCAAAGAAATCTAACGAGTCCGCCCAAAGCGCAGAAGAATGTGCATAAGCCCCGCCAATCAGTTCCACCAAAAACATCATGGCGTTAATGATTAAGGCGATCCAAAGCGCGATACGAAATTTACTGTTGGGTTTGCTTGGTGCTGGCTCATGACTACATGTACATGCCATAAATGTGCTCCAATTTAAAAATCAATGGATTTGTATTATTCTTATTCAAAACTATGGACTCACTCCAAGGTCAAGCATGAACGTACAAAAACATTATTTGATTAAAGAATTGTCCACCAAATCTGGGGTAAGCGTTGACAGTATTCGCTTTTATGAAAAGAAAAAACTGCTGAAACCTAGCTTCCGCGCAGACAACAATTATCGCTATTATGATGAAGAAATGTACAAACGTTTGGTTTTTATTAAGCGCTGTCGAAACCTTGATATTTCTCTCACCGAGATTCAAACCCTGCTTGAACTTGAGCAATCCCCTACGCAAAGCTGTCATGCTGTGAATGAATTAATTGACAATCACATTCGTCAAGTTTCTGAAAAAATTAAAGAATTAGAAAATTTTAAAATACAGTTAAGTAAGCTCCGTGCCAGTTGTAATGAAACCAGTCAAATTAATGATTGCCAAATTTTAAAACATTTGGAAAACGGAATATCTTGAAAACCCAACTAAAATACTTGGTTGAATCCTTTTTTTAGATCACTACAATAAAGCCATAAATTTTTTATGCCTTTATTGACATGACGATTCAACACGTAACCGAACTCCTCTCACCTGCTGGCTCATTAAAAAATATGCGCTACGCTTTTGCTTATGGCGCAGATGCCGTGTATGCAGGTCAGCCGCGATATAGCTTACGTGTGCGCAATAATGCTTTCGACCATGACAATTTAAAAATTGGCATTGAAGAAGCTCATGCCTTAGGTAAAAAGTTTTATGTGGTGGTAAACATCCAACCTCATAACTCAAAACTGAAAAATTTCATCCGTGACCTTGAACCTGTGGTTGCCATGAATCCTGATGCACTGATCATGTCTGACCCTGGTCTGATCATGATGGTGCGTGAACATTTTCCAGAAGTGTCCATTCATTTGTCTGTACAAGCCAATGCGGTGAACTGGGCAACGGTTAAATTTTGGAAAAATATGGGACTGACACGTGTCATTTTGTCACGTGAATTATCAATCGAAGAAATTGAAGAAATTAAACACAATGTACCTGATATGGAAATTGAAGTTTTCGTACATGGTGCATTATGTATGGCTTACTCCGGTCGTTGCTTACTTTCTGGCTACATGAATAAACGTGATGCAAACCAAGGTGCATGTACCAATGCATGCCGTTGGGATTATAAAATTTACGATGCAGTTGAAGATGAAACTGGTGATGTTATTCCAGTCACACAAATTGAAGAATCATCATGCTGCAATAATAAAAATGCCGATGAGCAACACGCCCTAGAACAACACCAATTCGGCGAGCCGGTTTTATTACAACGCAATGAAGAAGACATGTTTGCTGCCGAAGAAGATGAACATGGCACTTATTTCATGAACTCGAAAGACTTGCGTGCTGTACAGCATGTTGACCGTTTAACCAAAATGGGCATTCATTCTTTAAAAATTGAAGGCCGTACCAAGTCTTATTTCTACTGTGCGCGTACCGCTCAAATTTATCGTAAAGCCATCGATGATGCCCTTTCTGGTAAACCATTTGACCCAGCTCTCATGTCACAACTTGAAGGTCTTGCGAACCGTGGTTATACCGAAGGTTTTCTACGCCGCCATGTACATAGTGAATATCAAAACTATGAAACCGGCTCTTCACGTTTTGATCATCAACAGTTTGTAGGTGAAGTTTTAGAACGCGATGGTGACTCTCTTAAAATCGAAGTGAAAAACCGTTTTGTTGTGGGTGATTCTTTAGAACTGATGACCACTTCAGGCAATATCACCTTCGTTTTAACTGAAATGAAAGATAAAAAAGGTAATCTGATTGACGATGCCAAAGGTTCAGGTCATATCGTTGATATTCCTGTGCCTGCCGATGTGGATATGCGTTATGCCCTACTGATTCGTAATTTACCCAATTCGACCGTAGATATTTCGGCTTCATCTTTAGCTTATCAGGCTTGAGTTCGCTTTATGGCTTTGTTGATTACAGATAAATGCATCAATTGTGACATGTGTCTACCTGAATGTCCCAATGACGCTATTTATGAAGGCTCAAAGATTTATGAAATCGATGTCGCACGTTGTACTGAATGTGTCGGTTTCTATGAGCACCAAACTTGTGTTTCAGTTTGTCCGATTGAGTGCATTATTCCACATCCGGAGCATATAGAAAGCCAAACTGATTTATTGGAGAAGTTTAAAGGTTTGAATTTATTTAAATCTTAAATGCATGGTGAGATTGGTATATTAATTGCTTACTCCGCTTTATATTTTATAGAGAAACAACCTTGGGGAAAGTATAAAAATAAGGTTGTAAAACAAAAATAGCTGGGCAACGAATAGGATTCAAAATGTGTGGGGACATTTTTGAATCCTAATTTTGCAGACAAAAAAAGGAACTCCGGTGTTAGCGTCCAAAGTTCCTGTAAAACGAGAATATTAAGAAAAATAATATTCAAATGACAACATTCAGCGCGGCCAGTGTGTTTCTCGAAACCCACTGGCCTTTCTTTTATTGACCAGAGCGGATGATGTAATCAAAAGCAGACAATGATGCTTTCGCGCCTTCACCTGTCGCAATGATGATTTGTTTGTACGGTACTGTTGTACAATCACCGGCAGCAAATACACCTTTTACATTGGTTTCGTTACGCTCGTTAATTACGATCTCACCACGGTTTGAAAGTTCAACCGCTGTTTCTTTTAAGAAATCAGTATTTGGTAACAAACCGATTTGTACGAAGATACCAGCCAATTCAATCGTTTTGATTTCATCTGTTGCACGATCTTTATACTTTAGTGCAGTGACTTGTGAACCATCACCGACCACTTCTGTAGACAATGCATTCATGATCACAGTGGTATTCGGTAAGCTGTTTAACTTGTCTTGAAGCACTTGGTCAGCACGAAGCTTAGTATCAAACTCAACTAGCGTTACATGTTCCACAATACCTGCAAGGTCAATCGCTGCTTCTACACCTGAGTTACCACCACCGATCACCGCAACACGTTTACCTTTAAACAATGGACCGTCACAGTGTGGGCAGTATGCAACACCACGAGTACGGTATTCTTGTTCACCCGGAACGTTCATTTCTCTCCAACGTGCACCAGTCGATAGAATCACTGTTTTAGATTCAAGTTTTGCACCATTCTCTAAAGTCACTTCAACTAAGCCATTAGCTGTTTGGTCAGCACCTTTGATGTCAGATACACGTTGCAAGTTCATAATGTCCACACCGTACTCACGTACATGTGCTTCCATTTCAGCAGCAAACTTAGGACCTTGAGTCTTTTGAATCGACGTGAAGTTTTCAATGTCCATCGTATCCATGACCTGACCGCCCATGCGTTCAGCCACGATACCGGTTTTAATGCCTTTACGTGCTGCATAGATTGCAGAGGTATTACCCGCAGGGCCACCACCAATCACAAGGACATCAAAGGCTTCTTTGGCATTTAGCTTTTCAGCATCTTTTGCAGCAGAGTTGGTGTCTAATTTAGCAATGATTTCTTCCAACGTCATACGACCTTGACCGATGTGGTTGCCGTCTTGGAATACCATTGGTACAGCCATGATTTTGCGTTCTTCCACTTCGTCTTGGAAGAATGCACCATCAATCATGGTTGCAGTTGTACCCGGGTTGTAAATTGCGATCAAGTTAAGTGCTTGAACCACGTCAGGACAGTTATGGCAGCTTAGAGATACAAACACATCAAAGTCAGTTTTAAGACCTAGACCTTTGATGGTGTTCAGTACTTCGTCAGAAACTTTCGGTGCATAACCAGAGGTTTGTAACAATGCCAAAATCAAAGAAGTGAATTCGTGGCCCATCGGCAAACCTGCGAAGAATACACGTGGAGTTTCACCTGCTTTTGCAATACCAAAGCTTGGCGCACGTTTGTTTGTGCCATCGAAACGAGCAGTCACTTGTGGAGATAGTGCTGCAACTTCTTCTACCAATTCTTTAATTTTGTCTGATTTGTCTGTGCCGTTTAAAGTCGCGACGATTTCAATCGGGCCTTCAAGGCGTTCAAGTAAGGTTTTTAATTGAGCAGAAGTATTTTGATCTAACATTACTAACGTCTCCAGAGGAGTAAATTTATTTGATGAGAGAATGATAGAACAAACCATTAAATAGGTGAAACGGTTTGTTTTTATAAAATTAATCGGTTTTACAAATTAAATGATTAAATTTCTTTCTGAATCATAAATATATGGGCCTATATTAACATTAAAATGATTTATTTCGTACATATATATCGTGATAAATCCCTCATTTTTTTCTTTTTTATTGAAATCACACCAAGCCTGCGCAAGACCCACTTACGTCCTGATTAATTACAAAATCTTTATAAAGCTTTAAGTTTCATTTCAGCAAGACGGCATTAAATCAAATGAAATATCAGGTGATTTGACTGCTTTTGAGTTCCATCAATAAAGCCACAATCAATCTCTTGCATCAATCAGCCATCGATCTACAAGTATAAAATCAACAGTGAGCAGAATAATGAAAATTGAATTTGTATTTGATATTGTTTATCCCATGAGTTATGTCGCATTTCAAAAGTTAAAACAAAACTGGAATGAACATACAGCAACCCGTGTAGAGCTATTACCGATTCAACGCGTTCCAGAAATTCCTGAACAAGGCTTAGATGTGCTGCAGTATTTAACCGATAAGTATGGTGCGAGTGCAGCAAAGCGAAAACTCGAAATGACAAAGTTTGCCGCTTATAGCGAAGATGTGATTGTCAGTATTGAACATATGAAACGTGTGCCAAACAGCCAACTGGCTCATCAAGCTATTTTGGCCTTGGACAATATTCTGGATCAATATGCCCTGACTCAAGCCCTATTCCATGCATTATTTGCACACGGTCAAGATATTGCTGATATTCAGGTTTTAAAAAGCATTATTGAAGGCATTGGTTTAGATGGCTCGAAAGTACTGCGCTCAATTCAACATAAAGATATTGCAGACCGTCAGCATGAAATTACACAGTATGTAAAATCAAAGGGACAGCACCCCATTCCTTTTTACCTTGTGGATGGCGAAGTAAATGATCAGACTTTTTCTACACAGGAACTTCGACAACTTTTTCATCGCGCAAGTTAATCTACCCAATATCAAAAATCCCCATACTATGTGATGGGGGTTTTTATTCTGAGCAATGCAATGATCTAAAAAGTGAATAGGCCTGTTAATGAAGTCCCTGCTCAATTCGATTAATCCGTGATTTGAACTGCTGAGAAAGCAGATACAAAATTAAGCTCAAAACCAGCGTGAGTACTATCACGGCGATCAACACCCAACGTACAACAACTTCTAGTACATTGGCTTGCTGAACTTGTTTTTCCACGCTTTGCGCCATCGGTGTCATGGTTTTATCAAATAGCTGATTTTGCATCGCCCAGAGCTGTTCAGGCTGAAAACCGTATTCACGGAATTTTGCTGGATTTTGTTGCTCGGTATTGATTAAGGATTGCACCAAAGGAATTGCTGTCGCACGATCTACAGGCTTATGCATCAAAGCAGCTTGTGCAAGTAAATAGGCTTGCACAGGTTTTGCCAATTGTGCATCTTCAATTTCGAAAGCCAGCTGGCTTTCCTGAATATTTTTTTCATAATGTACCAATTTTTGATCTGCTGCACGGTCATCATGATTAAGGTCATATTGCACATAAGTTAAGCCTGACCAAAGCACAATAAACGATAAAATCCAGCCGACAAATTTCAATACAAAAGATTGGAATCGAATTCTAAAAAATTGAAATTTTTTTAGAAAACCAACCAAGAAAAATGCGCCAATAAATGAAACGATGAGTTTCAGAAATAACCAACCAATAAAGGATAAAAAGGTTAAAAAATAGTCGGAAGACTCACCGAGTTGATATGTCAAATCACCTGCACTAACGGGAATATGCAGTTGCTGTACGCTAGAACTTAGGCCAAAAAAGCTATAAACCATATCATGCTGAATAAACAACATCACAGCTGAAACGATCAGCACAGAAACACTGGTTAAGGTCAATAACGTCAAATTAAGTTGACGCTTCTTAATGGTTTGAAGCCCTGTTTCCAGTTGCTGCGGATTTAGCGCATATTCATCAATGGGAGGCAAAGACATACTCCTTCAGATTATATTTTCACCTCCCTCACCGTTTATGAAGAAGGGTTTGAACCACTCGATTCAATCACTAAATGATTCAAATTGTTTTGTAAGGCACGAATACGTGTCGTCGCTTCTTCACGCTTTTGTACACCTTCTTTCTGAATTTGAATCACATCATTAACGGTTTTAATGAGGGTATTTTGCACATGTTCAAGTGTTTCGATATCAATCACTGAACGCTGATTGGCTTTTGCTGTATCGACAGAGTTTTGATGCAACAAATCGGCATTGCGTTTTAACAGGTCATTGGTCGCATCATCAATGCTATTTGCCAATTGCACGCTGTTCTTTTGTTCCTGCAATGAAATCGCCAAACTAATTTGGTTTTTCCACGCAGGTAATGTGATGTTTTTAATTGCATAAAACTTATCGACCAACATCAAATTGTTGGATTGAATTATGCGAATCATCGGCAAGGTCTGCATAGCAGATTGTTGCAAGATCTGTAGATCACTCACACGTTTTTCAAGATTATTGGCCAAATGGTTGAGGTCATAGACTTTTTGCGTAGTTGTTTGATCTTGAACTTGTGTGGTTAATCTTGCAATTTCCTGTTGGATTTCCTGCTCTTTCAACTTACCTGCGGCGATATACACCCCTAATTGTTTATATTCGTCTTGTACGCCTTCAAACATTTTATCTAAGGTATTTACACGCGCTTTTAAGCCATTTTGCGAAGTTTCAATTTCTTTAACCAAAGCATCAATTTGCTCTTTGGTGGTATTAAAGTGCTGATCAAAACTTTGCTTGGCACCTTTAAATTTACTCAGTAAACCACCAAAAAATCCTGAGCTTTTAGATTTATTTAAAATGCTCGTGGTGTTTAGTTGCTGTGCGACTTGTACCACCTGATTGAGCTTTTGACCTGTCGCATCTAGATCTTTATTTTGCACCAAATTTAATAATTCATCGGTATAGGTCGACGTCTTGGTGGCAATGTTTTTACCATATTCAGCAACACTATTATGACTTAAATCTGCCAATTCCTTACGTGCAGCTTCGACTTCGTGAAAATCGGAAGTTTGTAAGCCAATTTCCTGCAAATTGAGTTGCTGAAATTTTTCTTCAGTCAATTCTTTGCTTACTTCAACGGGTAAATTTTTGGCATCTAAATCGGTCATAACTCACCTTATATTTCTAAGACTTAGAGGAATTCTCTAATGATTTTTTTAAAGTTTTAATCAAATTTTCACGGCTATTATCAAGCTTTTCCAATGAACTTGTCGAGTTACTTTGACGACTTTGTTTCACATGATATTGCCATGCTGGAATCAACACCTGCTGAGCTTCCTTATATCGATCTAATAATTCAAAAGAAAGCTGCTGAGAAAGCTGCATTTGCGTAATCGCAATATCATTACTGGCTTGTAAGGTTTGCAACGTATTCACCTTTTTCGATAAACGTTCTGCAAAGTTGTCAAGCGGATGCTGATTTTTCACAAACTGTGGGTATTCCAACAAAAACTCTTCAGCCGCGACGATATATCGCGCCATTTGCTCACGTAAGCCTTGTAGTTGATTAAAACGTGCTTGGGACTTTTGAATTTCTAACTGTAGTTTTTGGCTCAGATGATTTGCCCGATCAAGTAATTGATCTAGATTTTTGTAATATTCAACTTGTCCTGAACCATATTCCAAATCGATGCCTAACCATTTTTGCAGGGCATTAAATTTGCGTGTTTTTAAATATTTTTTTGAATTGGCTAGAGCTTGAATCAACTGTTCAATAGTTTGACTAAGTTGTTTCGTCAATTGAGGGTCAACACCGTCTAGCAGCACCGACTGTGCTTGAATTAATTGATCTGCATAATGATTTAGACGATATTGATCGGTCAGTAATGGCACAAGGTCATTCCGCTTAATCGAAAGCACTTCCGCCCGATCTACCGTAATATCCTTTAACGGCACCAATACATCAATTTGTGACATAGCCAATTAAACTCAATAAAATCATTTTTATACTACAAGTTTTGCCATAAAAGTCTTGTAGTATTTTGCAAAAAATATATCTATTTCATCGGTCAAATTTCGTCATTAAATTCAACCGTTGCCTATAGATCCGCCTAAGCAGCCATACGGCATCATTTCAATGGATATGATGACCTACACAGATGAATTCAAGCTTAAGATACCCAAAGATTCAATCTAGATTTAAATTAAACAACTGACTCTACATGAATTATTATTAAAATTATCGTAAAATTTAATCCATATACTTTAGAACCAAATATTAGATCAATAATTTTAGAGGCTTAAATGGAACGTTTTTTCCATAACACAATGTATGCAGCACGTTGGATTCTGGCTCCCGTGTACTTTGGTTTATCCTTTGCACTGCTACTGCTCGCGATTAAATTTTTCCAAGAAGTCATTCATGTCCTTCCGCATATTTTAGAATATTCAGAAGCTGACCTGATTTTAGTCATCCTCTCTTTGGTCGATATGACTATGGTGGGCGGACTGATTGTAATGGTGATGTTTTCTGGCTATGAAAACTTTGTTTCCCAACTGAAAATAAATGAATCGACCAATCGATTGAACTGGCTCGGTACTATGGATGCCAATTCATTAAAACTCAAAGTTGCAGCATCAATCGTGGCAATTTCTTCGATTCATTTATTGCGTATTTTTATGGATGCGAAAAACATCCCCAATGACAAAATCATGTGGTACATCATCATGCATTTAACCTTTGTTTTTTCTGCTTTTATGATGGGATATTTGGATAAAATCAGTAAGCACTAATCTAGATAAGGTTAATGAAGCCATTTGCGATAATGGCTTCTCGTCAAATTTTAAATCTAGTTATTCATCAAGTTCACTCATTCGCCTTAAACGCCCAAGATTCAAGATCACGATTTGTCCATAATTCCACGCGATCACTTGTGTTTGGACAAATTGCTGTAAATGTTTATTCAAGGTTTGCCGTGAAATATTAAATGACTCTGCAAATTCCTGCTGACTGAGTTTCAGGGGAATTTCCTGCCGACATCCATATTGTTCATAGAGTCGAATCAAATGTCTTGCGATGCGCTGCTCTAGCGTTGCCGTTCTCAAATAACGATTATGCTCAAACATCAAATACATACGTCGACTGAGAGATTGCACGACATTCCAAAGCGCCTGTGGATCACGCTGTAAAACCGCTAAAAACGTTGTTCCAGAAATGATCGCCACCTCAACATGTGTCGCAGCAAAATAATCATAACTCAAAGGCTTTTGTTGTAAGAGTGCGACAAAATTAAATACCGACTGGCGACGGATATAGTCATTTACAATCAATTCACCATTATTTTGCAACCAACCAATTTGTAGCGTACCTGAAAGCAAAATATAAATATCTTGCACGATTTGTTGTTGTTTTAAGATGTGCTGCTGCGAATGAAACCGTGAATATTTCACCTGTTGCACAAGCTGTTCTAAAGTCTGATCGCTAAAGCCCTGAAAGATGTCTTCATTACGCAAAATTTGCAACAAATGCTGTTGGGCTGTGTTCTTTTGATCGCTCACGTCTATAAAAAATACCTAAGATCTCATTGATCTTAGGCAAGTGCTGAAAAATGTAAAACCATTGTTTTTCGCATTATTTATCTGTTTTTATGCTGTTTTAAATGACGCTCTAATACTTAAGATGCTTTCTCATAAATACGGCCTGCTTCAGAACGCAAGTTTGAAATGTCGGTGTTTTGAATATTTTTCAGTACAGTACTCGGCTGACCATTTACATTGACAGGCACATCGCCCTCGATAGTGACACGTGATGCGATACGAAGCGCGTCCCCATAGTCATTAATGGCACGGTGCTGCGTCGCACGATTATCCCAAATCGCAACATCACCAACCGCCCAGCGCCAACGCACAATATTTTCCCATTGCACGATTTGCTCTTGAAAGAGTTCAAATAGGCGTCGTGACTGTGCCGGACTATATCCAATGAAGCGTTTAAAGAAGTGACCCAACACCAAACTTCTTTCACCTGTTTCAGGATGTACACGCACCAAAGGATGCTCGGTTTCTACTTCTACCGCGGTACGGAATAAGTGGCGACCTTCTTCATTGTACTGACCTTTCGGCGCCGCATAGTCATAACTATTACTATGCACCGCGCGTAATTGTTCCGCCAGTTTTTGCAGCTCCGGACTTAAATCTTCATAAGCGGTCACGGTATTGGCCCAAACCGTATCGCCACCATGTTCAGGTGCAACTACATTTCTTAAAATTGTGGCTTTAGGATAATTGGGCAAAAACGTAATATCGGTATGCCACGAGTCTGCACGCCCACCACGTGAGTCAATTGACAAAGTATGTGCTGTACCATCTTTGAGTGGCACACTTGGGTGATTCAACGGATTACCTAAAAGTCGTGCAAAGGCTTCTTGTTCTAGATCTGTGAGATCTTGCTGTCCACGCACAAATACAACTTTATATTTTAAAAGTGCATGATTAAATTCATCGACCACGCTTTTGTCTAAACTTCCAGACAACTGAATGCCAGAAATTTCGGCACCAATACGACCGGTTACAGGTTTTACTTCAATATGCTGATATTGATAGTCTGGATTGTAATGATTCGATTCTAAGTGTGTCATAGGGCTCTACCTTATTCTTCAAATTATTAAGCAACGATGGTGTTGTTGAAATACAGTGTGCCGACTTCGTGCCCATGACTCTGTCAATTCTTTGACAGTTTTCCCAAGTTAAACTGCTATGGTTGTGATGAAATCTGCTTAACAACTTTTGCCCATTTCATATCTAAAAATGCAATAAAGAAAAAATAAAAAAGCCATCGGTATCGATGGCTTTGTGTACGGATTATATCTGTATATCACAGCGGAATTATAGATAATTCCCTTCACGCTCAGGTTGATAGAGCACTTTAATGATTTTGACTTTCATGGTGTGACCATCAGGCTGCGGCCATTCTATTTCCTGCCCTTCAGCCAAACCTAAAATGGCAGCGCCCACTGGAGCCAAAACATTGACTTGACCTTTATCGCCACGAAAATCATGTGGATAGACCAGTGTAATTTCGGTTGCTTCTGTCGCAGGTGCAATGTTAATGAGAACTTTGGCATTCATACTCACCACATTGGCAGGGACATCTTGTGGAGCAACCACTTCAGCACGCGCCATCTCATCTTCCAAATGCTCCATCGTCGGCGTCAACTTAGACTGATGCTCCAACATGGTTTCTAAGCGATGTAAATCTTGTTCTGAAAGAATAATATTGGGTTTTTTCATATAAAGTTCCTTTGCGACCTTGCCAACAGATCTATAGCGATGGGCAAATTTTTTGTTATCTCTTATTCCGTTATATCAGAAATATAAATGTTTAGATAACTTTTGAATTTTTCTGATGACATAAAAAAAAGCCCCCTTGAGGGCACTGCTGTCCCATAGTTTGCTTTAAATAAAAAAACCTGAGTCCTAACAGTTAAAATATGAGTGCAAACAAACACTTTAACGACCAGGATTCAGGTTTTGTCACATCAGAATACCGTATTTCAT
>NZ_VOYW01000049.1:0-19624 GCF_013420085.1 Acinetobacter sp. YH12027 | reverse complement strand
AAAGTAACTTGGACCAGTGTTGATCATTTAGCATTGTTCGAGGCATAGCGAGCGTAAAATTGGGTTTGGCGATTTAATTTTACTATCTCGCTATTTTTTTAATCAACAAATGTCAACAGACCCTAATTTGTTTCCATTTACGTGCCATGCTCGGAATAATTTGTGCTTTTGCATCCGTAATACCGAGTGGCTGTAAGAAATAACTGTTTTGATCGACATAGCGATGTTTCGCTCGATCATGTCCTTGCTGCTCCGTAGGAATTTTCCCTAAGGCTGGCTGCTTTTTGCTGATGCTTAGCATCGCTTTCTTTTTATTTTTTTTGAGCTGAATTTCTTCATCCAAGGTCATCAGGTTGGCTTGCTTACAACAGCTTAATAAACTTTCGACTTGTTGATATGCAGATGCGATTGGATAATTTTTGGTGATGTCTTGGGTTTTGTAACGATATAAACAGCTGAGAAATGACTCACCTTGCAGCGAAATGACTCGCAAGGTCATTTTTTCTAATTGCTCTAATTCACCTTTATACTGACTCAAGATCATGCGATCAAAACGCTGTGTTTCAATGGCTTGCTGAAAGGCTGCTAAAAATTGCTGCTCTTGCGTAGAGGGAGAAGCCAAAGATGACATAATATAAACCTAGATAAATTTGCAAAACAATTTTAAATCTTCTTACACCAAAAGCAAAATTGAATTACTATACATATGTATATTTAAATTATTATAAAAGATACGTTATGAATGCTCCCCATCTTTTAGCTTATGACCCAGCTGAAGAAAGACTGAATTTCTATACCCATGCTTTCGGTGCAGCGTTGTCTGCTATCGCAGGTATCCTACTGATTTTAAAAGGATCATACCTTCCAACTGGACAATGGCTTGCACTTTGGGTGTATGCATTCAGTATGCTGTTATTATTTTCGGCTTCGAGTCTATATCACTTCGCAGAGTCTCCTGAGCGCCGTGGTTGGTACAAAAAACTCGACCATACCGCAATCTATTATTTAATTGCAGGTACTTACACCCCATTTCTGGCAATCGCACTGCCTACCGCAAAAGCGCATTATTTACTCATTGCACTGTGGGTGATTGCCGCAATTGGAACACTATTCAAATTAATTTTCATTCATCGTTTTCAAAAGATTTCGTTGATTGCTTATTTGGTGATGGGATGGCTTGCAGTACTGGTAATGGATGATATGCAACGCTTTTTATCTGATCAAGCTTTAACCTACCTAATCATTGGCGGGCTATCTTATACAATCGGTACATTGTTTTATGCCTTAAAAAAGGTAAGATATACACACGCTATCTGGCATATTTTTGTATTGATAGGTGCAGGATCACATTTCCTGTCGATTTATCTCTACGTGATATAACCCACTGACACTGCATTCTTTAGTGACCCTAATTCCGCAGTTCGTAAGTTGGTATTTCGTATTTTTTTAAGAAATTACGCCTTTTTTAAAAAGATTACGCTTTTAAAACTAAGTTCAATTATTTTTAGTAAGTGTAAGGTCCACCATGGCGTCTTCAAGTGCTGCTGCCACTGAACAGCAACCAACAAATTCAAAATTCCGCGTACTTACAGCAAGTCTTGTAGGTACCACAATCGAGTTCTTCGATTTCTACATCTATGCAACTGCGGCTGTAATTATCTTCCCGCATCTGTTCTTCCCTGCAAGTACAGATCCAACAACCGCAACGATTCAATCTCTAGCAACGTTTGCAATTGCCTTCATTGCTCGCCCGATTGGCGCAGCATTCTTTGGCCATTTAGGTGACCGTATCGGTCGTAAAGCCACATTGGTTGCTGCACTCCTCACCATGGGGATTTCAACGGTATGTATCGGCTTGCTTCCAACCTATGCTCAAATTGGTATCGTTGCTCCTCTTTTGCTTGCGCTTTGTCGTTTAGGTCAAGGTCTTGGTTTAGGTGGTGAATGGTCAGGTGCCGTTCTGCTTGCAACTGAAAATGCGCCAGAAGGCAAACGTGCTTGGTATGGTATGTTCCCTCAATTGGGTGCGCCAATCGGCTTTATTCTTGCAACAGGCTCATTCTTGACCTTAGGTCACTTCATGTCTGAAGCTGAGTTTATGCAATGGGGTTGGCGTATTCCATTCATTGCAAGTGCGCTATTGGTTATTGTCGGTCTGTGGATTCGTTTAAAATTACATGAAACACCAGCGTTCCAAAAAGTTTTGGATAAGCAAAAAGAAGTAAATATTCCGTTCAAAGAAGTGATCACTAAGCACTGGGGGATGTTAATTCTCGGTACGATTGCTGCGATTTGTACATTTGTAGTGTTCTACTTAACCACAGTATTCGCTTTACAATGGGGTACAACCCAGCTTGGTTACACACGTGAAGAATTTTTAAAACTTCAACTGGTTGCCACACTTTGTTTTGCTGCCTTCATTCCACTTTCTGCTGTATTTGCTGAAAAATTTGGTCGTAAAACGACTTCGATTGCGGTATGTGTTGTATCTGCATTGTTTGGCTTAGTCTTCTCAAGCATGCTTGAGTCTGGCAGTACTGCGATGGTGTTCTTATTCCTATGTATCGGTCTTGCGATCATGGGTTTAACCTATGGTCCAATTGGTACGGTATTGTCTGAAATCTTCCCAACGTCTGTACGTTACACAGGTTCAGCTTTAACCTTTAACATGGCAGGTATTTTTGGTGCATCTTTCGCACCACTGATCGCAACTAAACTTGCAACTGGCTATGGTTTATATGCAGTAGGTTACTACCTAACTGCGGCATCAATCCTTTCATTGATCGCGTTCTTAATGATTCGCGAAACCAAAAATGATGATGTGAATAATCAGGTTTAATCTGCACATAATAAAAAAGCCAGCACATATTGCTGGCTTTTTTATGTCTCAAATTGAGTCAATGAACTGATGAATACTCTGTAGTTGACAGCATTTTAAATAATTAAATTCATGCATGCAGCTTAGATCCCACTGAGTAGCAATACACATCATCTGTTCCAAGACACTGTCATTCACTCAACTTCAAACAGCAAATGTTTAATGGCACGGTTCAATTTTATTAACAAAGCAAGGCCTGTAGCTCTACATCAAGAAGAACATTCATCAAACCGTTTAGCGATAATGAACGGTAGTTTTTGATTAAACCAACTCGATAATATCAATGGTCGGTGGCACAAGAAAACGGAAAGGTACCCCAACCATGCCCGTACCAACAGTGACAAAGACATCTGCATTGTCATGCTGATATAGCCCTTTTTTATGGCCTAAAATCGACACTTTTTTCATTACATAATCGGTCAACCAAGGCAGTTGTACCTGCCCGCCATGGGTATGACCCGACAACATCAATGGTCGTCCGGGAAGTTTAGGTACCATATCGACGGTATCTGGATTATGCGACAAAATGATCCAAGGCTTATCTTGTGGCAATTCTGGCAAATAGCGCATATCGGCTTTACCTGCCCACAAATCCCCAACACCTAATAAACGAAACTCATTAAACTCGACTACTTGCCCTTCGATATCCACCACATGATTACTTTCTAATGCATGTTTTAATAACGCTTGAATAGGCGGACCGGGATATTGCTCATCATGATTACCATTCACCGAATAAATCGGAGCAATAATTTTTTTTAGTACGGCCAGCTCTTCAGCTAACTTATTTTCTGGCTCATAAGTCCAATCCCCTGCAACCACGACCAAATCAGGATTTTGTGCATTGATTTTATCAACGATCATTTTTAACTGACGTTCATGACCCGAAAATAAACCAATATGTAAATCACCAATTAAGGCAATGCGTACAGGCTTTAATAATTGTCGTGTTTCATGCAATTGATATTGACATTTTTTCACCTGAATCATGTGCGGCTCGATAAATCGGGCATAGCACAAAAGCCCCGTAACAGCACCGACAAAAATTGCTTCATGTAGTGAATAATAGCCACTCCAGCCTGCATAAAAGCTAAAGAAGAATAAAGGGATAAGTAAATACGAGAGATAAAACGCCAACAAATGTACGAAGGCTTTAAACGGATGAATCGTTTCCGTGCGCGACTGACTTAACCAAGCTTGGGATATTGCCCAAACGCCCAGCACAGCCAACCCGATATAAAAATACATCACTACGGAATCTAATTCCCACATACATTTGCTCTACAATTTGCCTAACGAGAAAACTCGGTCACTATATTTATCTTTTCACAGCTGACACTTATACTCAAATCAAATTTTTTAGTATGTCTAACAGTATGGACTCAGCTATACCGAAACAGCAAAATTTGCCCTTTATACACAACCACACTAAGGCGGTTTTGTTGAGTTGTAGCCTTGTTTTGACTTTATCTGCATGTAGTACCTTGCCTAAACAGCAAACTCAACCTGTGGAATATGCTTTTAATACCCCGACAGACGATACTAGCCTTGCGAAAATTGTGCTGCCGCTACGGGAACAAAATCCAAACTTAACCGGTTACCACGTTCTGTATGACCCATTAGAAGCCTTAGCGGCTCGAATCGAGCTAATCAATAAGGCCGAAAAAAGTTTAGATCTACAATACTATATTTGGGATAACGACAAAATTGGTGCTTTGGCTCTACATGCCATGATCAAAGCTGCAGATCGTGGGGTCAAAATTCGTTTATTGGTCGATGACAACAATGCCAAAAAAATGGAAGGCATTTATATGGCACTCGACCAACATGCCAATATTGATGTCAAACTGTATAACCCGTACCGCTTCCGACATTTCCGCCCTGTCGATATGGTGCTGGATCTAAAACGCATCAACCGCCGTATGCACAACAAAAGCTTTATTGCAGACAATCAAATTGCTCTGATTGGTGGTCGCAATATGAGTAACCAATACTATAACGTCAGTGATAATTATCAATTTTCCGATGTCGACGTCATGTTGGTCGGTGCGGCATCCGATGAAATCATTCATTCTTTTGATGAATATTGGAATGATGATTATGCCTTTCCAGTACGCCAATTGGTCAATCCACGCCACTATAGCTTGCGCTTTGACAGTCTCAAACAACAACTCGATGACTATAACCAAGAAGCCACTGTGGTCAATTATTTGGACTTAGCCAACCGTTCACATGCCTTTGATGACTGGCTCAACAATAAAATCCAATTTGACTGGGTCAAAGCCGAAGTGGTCAAAGACTCCCCGAGCAAAATCAAATCTAAGGCCAAAAAAGAAGAGCATCTCAACTTTCAGCTGCTCAACCGTTTAGATAAACCGGAGCAAAGTGTCGATATCGTTTCAGCCTACTTTGTTCCAGAAAAACAAGGTGCGGAACGCCTAAAAAACCTCAGTGCCGATGGCGTGAAAGTCAGAGTTTTGACCAACTCATTCCAGGCCAATGACGTGCCATTGGTTCATGCTTTTTATAGCAAATATCGTCAAGATCTCTTGGAACACGACGTTCAACTCTATGAATTTCTCTCTAGACCTGATGCAGAAAACCTCAACACCAATACCAAAGAGTTGGCGGAAAAATCTAAAGTTAGTCTGAAAGGTTTAAGCCGTTCGAGTCTGCATGCCAAACTGATGGCAATTGATGAAAAACAAGTTTTTATTGGTTCATTTAACTTTGACCCTCGCTCAGCATATTTAAATACTGAAATTGGGGTATTACTGAATAGCCCACGTTTAGCCAAAGCCATCCACTACACCATGGATGAAAATTTGAGTAAATATGCCTATAAGTTGGTGCTCAATGCAGACCAACAAATCAATTGGAAAATTAAGCTATCAAATGGTCAAACGCGTATTTATCCACGTGAACCGAAAATCAAGTGGTGGCAAAAAGCAGGAGTGAAATTTGTTTCTTGGTTGCCGCTCGAAGGCTTTATGTAAGGATCGTGCTGCAAAGGCATCCCCTTGCAGCCTGTATCATTAAATTATTTAGCTTCAACTGGAACTGGCGCTTTAAGAACTTTGGCTTGAAGCTCTGCTAATCCCTGATTCATTTTTTGCTGCACTTCTTGCGTCAAGCTTTCCACAGTATGACCTGCCGAATCAATTGCGGGCAATGTCATTAGATGCGCAGTGACATTCGGCATTTCTAAGACATTTTTGACATGTCGATCAAAGCTAATGTCTCCGACATAGGGCGCAATATTGTCCAATTCACCCTCTTGATTTACATAGCAAATTAAACAAATTTGGACTGGGCGTTCGGCTTCAATCGCCGCACCTAAAATACGACCATGAATTTTTTTAATTTTGCTGCCATCTGAAGTGGTGGCTTCTGGGAAAAAGAGTACCGGCGTATCTTGTTTTAAGAAGCCCGTAATTTGTTCTTTAATTTTAATCGAGTCGCCAGAGCCACGCTTAATAAATAACGTGCCACCGCCTTTCGCCAAATTACCCAGCACTGGCCATTTTTCAATTTCAGCTTTAGCCAAAAAGAAAACACGTGCACCTGAACCCAAAACTGCAACGTCTAACCATGAAATATGATTACTTACCCAAAGGGCGGGTTGACGTGGAATTTCACCATGTACTTTGACTTCAAGATTAAATACTTTGCATAACTTGCGACAAAAATACTGCACATAGCGGGTATTTTGCGGGTTATTCGGGTCTTTATACAATTGATGACGATAAACCAAATAAAAACCCTGCGTCACAGCAACGGCTGCTGCACCGACTTTTTTACAATACAAATAAAATTTTGAAAACACATTAATTTGCGGTGTATTGACGATTTGAGGTTGATTCATAAACGGTTCACTAAAAGGACACGGTGCCACAATTTGGCGTAAATTTTCATCATCATATACCGAAGACAGTTTTTTTGCATTGATCATAAAAACCGAAGTCGAAGATAATATTTTCCCATTTAAATCGTTTTTAAAAATCAAATATCATTTTTATATCGGTTTTAAAGGTTATAAATCATGAATCACTCACATTCGGACCATCCCCCTATTTCGTCATGGCAAGCTTTAAAAGCCATTGCAGGTTTTTCACTGATGTATATGAGTGTGCTTTTTTTATTGGCGCTGAGCTTTCGCAGCTTTCTCTAATTGAATAGCACGACATACAGAACTTAGCCATTAATCCCTCACTTAGATTAACCCTCGCACTGCATTTTCGCCTAAAATGAATCTTTAAACAGGAGTGTGTGCTGAGTGGAAAATTTAAATCAACATCAAGCGAGCGGTGAACGCGTAATTTTAGTCAGCGTGGCAGTACAAATGCTCGCAGACCTTGATGCCGAAGAATTCCACTTACTGGCTCAATCTGCAGGTGCCAATATTCTGCAACATGTGCGTGCTCAGCGTCTTAAGCCTGATGCTAAATTATTTATCGGCTCAGGGAAGGCTGAAGAAATTGCAGAAGTGGTTGCAGAGCATGAAGCCGAATTGGTCATCTTTGACCATGCCCTCACTCCTGCCCAAGCACGTAATCTTGAACGCATCATGCGTTGTCGTGTGGTCGATCGTACAGAATTAATTTTAGATATTTTTGCCCAACGCGCACGTACCTATGAAGGTAAATTGCAAGTTGAATTGGCCCAATTACAACATATGGCTTCACGACTGATTCGTAGTCGTGGCGATCTCGATAGCCAAAAAGGTGGGATCGGCCTACGTGGACCGGGTGAAACGCTGCTGGAAACTGACCGTCGGCTACTCAAGCTCCGTATGGGACAACTCAAAGCGAAGCTTGAGAAAGTCCGCCAAACACGTATGCAAGGTCGTGTGGCACGTCAAAAAGCTGCTGTTCCAACCGTGTCATTGGTGGGTTATACCAATGCGGGTAAATCAACCTTATTTAATAATTTAGCAAAAAGTGATGTCTATGCAGCAGACCAACTTTTTGCGACACTTGACCCAACTTTACGCCGTCTACATTGGGATGGCATCGGCAACTTAGTTCTCGCAGATACTGTAGGTTTTGTGCGTAATTTATCGCACTCACTGGTCGAGTCGTTTAAAGCCACCTTAGAAGAAACGTTGGAGGCGACCTTATTGTTACATGTCATTGACTCCAGCAGTCCGGACATGATGGAACAAATCGAGGCTGTCGAAAAAGTACTGAAAGAAATTGGTGTCGATGTTCCGATTCTGCGCGTTTATAACAAAATTGATGTCAGTGGTGAAGATCCTAAAATCATCTATGGCAAGCCTCATCAGCCGGAACGTGTTTATGTCTCAGCGCATAGTGGTAAAGGTCTACCCTTATTACGCCAAGCGGTTCAAGAATGCTTAATGGGTCAAATTCAAAGCTTTGAAGTTCATCTAAAACCGGCTTATGGTAAATTAAGAACACAACTGTATGCGCTCAATGTGATCCAAAATGAAAGTTATGATGAACAAGGCAACTTAATTTTGCATGTCATCATTGCCCCACATAAGTTAGAACAACTGATTAAACAGGCGCATTTACCCATTGATGAAATTTTGGGAACACGTGCGCAACAATTCCAACATCCTCTTGAAGAATTTGAAATTAAAGATTAAATCGGTTAAAACTTGATTTGTATAATTTTAACGAAAGACAAAAATGGACTGGATCAAGCGCATCGACTGGAAAGCCTGGATAGGCACTCTTGCATTAATTATTCTTTTCCGTGAAGGTGCGGTCTGGGTCATGAAGCAATTCAGTCACCCAGAATTAGGTAATCTCGTCGGACTGATTAGCTTGCTGATCGTGCTTTCATTTTGGAGAAAATTCAACAAAATTCCAGCCAGTTTGGTCGATACCAATAATAAAATCATGAAAGAAAGTGCCTTTGCCTTCCTACCTATTAGTGCGGGCTCATTGCTAATGATGATGCATTTAGGCGATGAAATTCCGATGTTTTTGATTGTTCTCTTTGTCAGCACCCTCATACCGCTGTGGGTCTACGCAAAAATGTCTAAGAAATGGCTATAGGAGAATCAACATGCTTTCAATCATCTCTGGATTCATCATTACCTTGATCGCCTATCTTGTCGCAAAACCTATTAATAAAAAATTACCGCAAATCCCCGTGATTGTGATTGGGATGTTTTTCGTCATTGGTATGCTCTATCTGTTTGGCATTTCCTATGAAAGTTATATGACACAGGTGAATCCACTATTCAATAACTTACTCGGCTATGTCACGGTGGCTCTAGCCATTCCTTTAGCAGCGATGCGTTACGATGACTTACCATTAAAAGCCGTAGGCGGGATTTTAGTCTTTGCCAGTATCAGTGCCGTTGCCCTCCCTATGGGGCTGGCTTATTTACTGCATCTGTCTGATCCAACCATTATGGCTTTCGCTACACGAGCTGTGACGACCCCTATTGCCATCAACATTGCGACGCTGCTGCATTCCCCGATTCCTTTGGTGATTTTGATTGTGATTTTATCAGGGGTGATTGGTGCAGCATTTTCACCCATCATACTCAAAAATATTCATGATGAACGTGCATCAGGACTCGCCTTAGGACTTGCTGCACATGCAATTGGCACAGCTCAAGCTTGGCAGCGCGGCAGCATTGCTGGGCGCTATGCGGCATTTGGCATGGCGGTAAATGCAGTATTCACAGCAATCTGGTTGCCAACTTTCATACTCTATCTACAAAATATGTGACTGAGCAATCACTTTTAAATGATTGTTTTGTATAAAAAATAAACTTAATATAAATTCTAGGGTACACCACAACACATTGAACGATGTGCTGTGGATGTTACATTTTTGGTAAAGGCACTTTTGTGCAACATGTCAACTTTCCCGAATAAAATGTAAATATTTAGGCTTAGAGTAGTTGCTCTAAGTTCAAATATTACCTAGTATGATCAATAAACCCTCACAAAGTGTATTGATAAAGGATTATTAATATGATCGAAAAAAGTTTGAAATGGGCTGCATTATTTGGTGCTGTAGTCACAAGCTCTGCACTCTATGCTCAAGATCTTACAGGGACTTGGCAACAAATTGACGATAAAACCGGTTCGCCTAAAGCACTGATCGAAATTCGAAAAGATGCCAAAGACACCTATACCGGCAAAATTGTGAAAGTGACGCCACGTCCGGGTTATACACCAAAGGAAAAATGTGTGAATTGCCCTGCACCTTATACCAACCAGCCTATTTTAGGGATGGATGTATTTAAGGGGCTGAAACTTGAAAGTGAAAATACCTACTCTCAAGGAAAAATTATTGATCCTTTAGCAGGCAAAATTTACAGCTTAAAAGGCAAAATTTCTGCCAATGGTAAGCGCTTACATTTACGTGGATATCTGGGGATTTCCGCAATTGGTCGTACACAGACATGGATTCGCGCTGAATAAATTTTAAATTTATTCAGTAAATTGATTTGATATAGGTGAACCACCTACAGGGAATATCTGATGAAAAAATTAAAAGTGAGCCTCTTATTCTTAGCTGCTGTAATGAGTGGTTCAGCTTTTGCTCAAGACCTTTCAGGGACTTGGCAACAAATTGATGATAAAACAGGTTCACAAAAAGCCATTATTGAAATCCGTAAAGAAAGTAATGGCACATTCGTGGGTAAAATCATCAAAGTGACGCCGCGTCCGGGCTATACACCACGCGACACCTGCGTAAACTGCCCTGCACCCTACAAAAACAAGCCAATCTTAGGCCTTGATATCTTAACAGGTTTAAAACATATTGAAGGCACTAATAACTACGACAAAGGCCGTATTATTGACCCTCTTTCAGGCAAAGTTTACGACACAAAAATCCGTTTAAATGCCAGTGGGAAACGCCTAACTTTACGGGGTTATATGGGTGTTTCTGCACTTGGTCGTAGCCAAACTTGGATTCGCCAAGAGTAGCCTCAAACAAGTAAAAAAACCGCCGACATGGCGGTTTTTTTATGCCTAAGATATTCAAATTATTTTAAAAAATTAAGTTGACTATTCTCGTAAACTTTCTAACATACGTGCTCATAAATCATGCTTCTCGGGGACAAGCGATCATGTTTAAAAAAATATTATTCAGCCTTTGCACATTCGGATTGATGAATGTTGCATTTGCAAATGACATTGCTGGCACATGGCAACAAATTGACGATAAAACAGGAGCTGCAAAAGCAATTATTTCGATTCACAAAGAATCAAATAATACCTATACCGGTAAAATTATTAAAATTACACCACGTCCGGGCTATACACCGCAAAAAAACTGTAATAAGTGCCCTGCGCCTTATACCAACCAACCGATTCTCGGCATGGAAATTGTTAAAGGTTTAAAGCAAATTAATAATACAAATAATTATGAAAAAGGTCGTATTATCGACCCTCTTTCTGGCAAAGTTTATGATGCTAAAGTCCGCTTAAACAGCACAGGAAAACGTATTTCGATCCGTGCAAGTATTGGCGTTTCAGTCTTGGGTCGTAACCAAACTTGGATTCGTTTAGACTAATCCACACACCAATAAAAAAGCCGCACGAATGCGGCTTTTTTATTTTTAAATACTTACATTACAGGATTATCGACCGCAAACATGCACTGATCTTCTAAACGATAGGCCATCAACTGATTGCCCCAAACACATCCGCCATCCACATTTTGGATTTTTGCTGAAATGCTTTTTCCTTGTAAAGCAGCCCAATGACCAAAAAGAATTTGATGGGTCTGAGCTGCTTGTGACTCAAACTCAAACCATGGCTTAAAACCCTTCGGCATAGGGTCATCGAGTGAATCTTTAAAACTGAACTCTAATCGACCTTCTGCATCGGTTAAGCGCATGCGGGTCAAATAGTTGGTAATACAGCGTAAGCGCGCATGACCAGACAAATCATCCGACCATAGGTTCGGCTCTTTACCGTACATCACTTGAAGAAACGCATCGACCACATCAAAGTCGTCATGACCAATCACCGCTTCCACTTCCTTTGCCAAGTCTGCGGTTTGCTGCGCAGTCCAATTCAAAGGAATACCCGCATGAGTCAAAATGGTTTGCTCATTCGGAAATAGACACAGCGGCTGCTTGCGTAACCAATCAATCAAATCATCACTTTCTAAAGCGTGAATCACATCATCGATATTGTCTTTAGGATTGATATCCTTAATACCGCGAGCGCATGCCAGCAAAGTCAGATCATGATTGCCCAGTACCGTCGCCGCAACTTCACTATCCACTAATTTTTTGATGAACCGCAAAGCGCCTACCGAGTTTTCACCCCGTGCGACGAGATCACCGGCAAACCATATAAAATCTTGGTCTGCATCAAACTTAATCTCTTTCAGTAAAGCTTTTAATGCTTCAAAACAGCCTTGAACATCACCAATGACATAGTTATAGCGAATATTGCGAGTCATAATTATTTAAGCCACCATTTGATCTGCTAATGCGACAAATTCTGCAAGTGTTAGGGTTTCTGGACGCGCCATTGGATCAACCCCTGCATTTTCAAAACCATCTTCAACCAACATGCCTTTTAAGCTGTTACGCAAGGTCTTGCGGCGCTGAGTAAAGACATGTGAAACTAAACGCGCAAGCGCTTTTTCATCTTTCGCCACAATCGGTTTAACGGCATAAGGCTCTAAACGGAATACCGCAGAGGTGACTTTTGGCGGCGGATTAAATGAGCCCGGTGGCACTTCAAATAAAAACGTCGGTTTGCAGAAATATTGAATCATCACCGATAAACGACCATATTCTTTAGTATTCGGTGAAGCGGTAATACGGTCCACGACTTCTTTTTGCAGCATGAAGTGCATGTCTTTGACTTTGTCGCCAAACTCCAAGAGATGAAACAGCAGCGGAGTCGAGATGTTATACGGCAAGTTGCCAACCACGCGCAGAGGACGGCCTTCGGCAAACAGCTCGGTAAAGTCATATTTCAGCGCGTCGGTTTCAACAATGGTCAAGCGCTCAGGATGCGGCACACGGCCCGGCAAACCTGCAGCTAAGTCACGGTCCAGCTCAACCACAGTTAGAGCATCACATTCACCAATTAAAGGCGATGTAAGCGCGGCAAGACCGGGACCAATTTCGACAATATTGTCACCAGTACGCGGATTTACCGAACGTACAATTTTGGCAATAACACGTTGATCATGTAAGAAATTCTGTCCAAACCGCTTACGCGTGTGATGCCCTTCATCTTTTGGGTTTAGGGCATTAATTTGATACATAAAATTCTCCGCATAGGTTTATTACAACGATTACTGACTTGATTCAAATTCACTCAAGCGAGCAAAAATTTCTTCGGACTTGGCCACATTATCCCGAGCCGCGTTAATTACACTGAGCAATGGCTCTCTTTGTTTCAACAAAGCCATTGTTTCAGATTTCATCATTTCTTCAGTTTCAGCCTGAATGGAGAGCAAACTTTCACGCATTTCAGCATTGTTTACGCGCTCTACACCGAGTTCGGGATTACCATTCAGTTGAGCCTTCAAAAAAATATTGAAAGTTTCAAAATCTGCTAAAAAGTCATCTAAATCGTCTGGATGAATAGAATTTACATCAGTTAACTTCAGCAAAGAACTCAACATTCGTCCCGCAATATAGACTTGATTTTTGGCAATCATTGCTTGAATAGCTGAATTGTTTGCTCTAGCCATCATATCAGCCAGAATGTTATATTCAGCTTGAATACCTGGAATGGTTTCACTTACAAGAAGTTGATATTCATATAGCGCACTCAGGCTATTTTGATGCTGTACAAGCAGATCAATATTAGCATTGATTGCCTGTCCATCTTGAAGCATTTTATCAGCTCCATCACGATTCGCATATTTTTTATGCACCGCGGTCAGCGCTTGATTAAATTTTTGCTGATTATGTTTAAAGCCATCCACAGCACCCGGTAATGCAAAACGTATAAATCCTTCCGTCTGTTTTGGAATTTGCAGCGATAATACTTTTAATTCACAAAAATGATGATCTGTAGCGAGCGTTGAACATGCTGACAGCATCAACGCTAACGCAATCCCAAAAAATGGGCGAATGATCGATTTCGCCCTAAGCATCTTGTTATTTTCCTGTTTTATTTTTGATAATTTTTTACTATTATTCATATAAAATTCAAACCTTTATTATTAAGTTTCGTTATTTTTCGCACGTGCTAATTCTAAAGCCAAATCAACCGCCACCTGTAAACTCGAACTTTTAGCAAGACCAGTTCCAGCCAGTGACAGTGCTGTGCCGTGATCCACTGAAGTCCGAATAAACGGTAAGCCCAAAGTGATATTGATGGCTTCGCCAAAGCCCTGCGACTTTAACACAGGCAAGCCCTGATCGTGATACATCGCCAAAACCGCATCTGCATCTTTTAAATTTTCAGGTGTAAATAAGGTATCAGCAGGTAGACTCAGGCTCATATTCACCCCTTGAGCGCGATAACGCTCTAGTACCGGATTGATCACTTCAATCTCCTCCATGCCCAAATAGCCATCTTCACCCGCATGCGGATTTAAACCGCAGACTAAAATATGCGGATGATCTTTTTTAAATTTGGTTTTTAAATCATGAATTACAATATCAATGACTTGATGCAAACGTTCTTGAGTAATGGCATCGGCTACATCACGAAGCGGTAAATGTGTAGTTGCCAATGCGACACGGAGCGTTTTGGTCGCAAGCATCATCACGACACGATCAACGCCTGCAAATTCTTGATAAAACTCCGTATGTCCGCTGAAATGGATACCGGCATCATTAATAATCGACTTTTGCACAGGTGCAGTTGCAACACCTACACTTTTGCCAGACATCGCATAATCTGCAGAACGACGTAATTGTTCCAACACATAGGCTGCATTGTTCACATCTAACTGACCTGCGATGACAGATTTAGCCACAGGTACATGTTCCACATAAAGCTGACCTAGAGCTGCCGACGCTTCCTGCCCAACATAGTCAATCAGTTCAACTTCGAGCTTTAACTGTTGAGCGCGCTTGAGCAGCAAATCTTTATCAATAAGAACCACAAGTGGCCTTTCATCTATTCGATTGGCTAAGCTCAAACAAATATCAGGTCCGATACCTGCGGGTTCACCGCTCGTGATATATAAAGGCAGCATGGGTCTATCCTGTGTGTGCAATAGCATTATTATACTGTGTGATGCACATGACAGACCTAATTTTATTGACTAAAAATATCGGACTAAAACTCAAAAATAATTACGTTGTACGACATTGTATGGAATGAAATCGAAAGCAAAACCTAAAATGCCAATGATCCAAATCAGTGCAATAAGAATTACAATGCCGCGCTGAACGGCCGGTACATGCTGCGGGTAGTTCGTTATCAGCCAAAAAAACATACCGCCCACAAGCAATAATCCAATCAACAGATAAACCAATAAATAACTAAGGAAAAATAAAGTGAGCATCATTAACAAAACGATGATCGCACCATCCGCCCCATGCAAAGACACCAAATACAAAAAAGTTGGGCTTAAAATCAAGGTGCTACATAAGCCCATTAAATACCACGAATGTCGCCAAAATAAGGGGTCAGATGTGGTTTTTAACAGATTAGAATTCGACATGATTTACATTCACCCCGCTTTTTTTATAATTTCTGGATTATCTGCTGTTTATTGCTGAAGAAATATACTACAATACAGCGCTTGAAATTTTATATTTTCATTTGTGATTCTTCACGTATTCGTATAGAATCGCGTCTCCTTTTGTTTGGACAGCTTCCATAGTCCAAACCAACTATAATAGGTAGTGGTTTAATGAAAACTCTCAGCGCTAAGCCAGCTGAAGTTCAACACGACTGGTACGTTGTTGATGCTTCTGGCAAAACTTTAGGTCGCCTTGCGACTGAAATCGCTCGTCGTTTACGCGGTAAGCACAAAACTTCTTATACTCCTCACGTTGACACTGGTGACTACATCGTTGTTATCAATGCTGAGCAAGTTCAAGTGACTGGTAAAAAATCACTTGATAAGAAATATTATCGCCACACTGGTTTCCCTGGTGGTATTCGTGAAACTAATTTCGAAAAATTAGTTGCTCACAAACCAGAAGAAATCTTCGAACGTGCTGTAAAAGGCATGTTGCCAAAAGGTCCTCTTGGTTATGCAATGATCAAGAAAATGAAAGTGTACGCTGGTACTGAGCATCCACATACTGCTCAACAGCCACAAGTTTTGGACATCTAAGGGATACAGCACATGGCTACTAACTATGGTACAGGTCGCCGTAAGACCGCAACTGCACGTGTTTTCCTATCAGCTGGTACTGGTAAACTCGTAATCAACAACCGTTCTTTAGAACAATATTTCGGTCGTGAAACTGCTCGTATGGTTGTTAACCAACCACTTGAGCTTTTAGAAGCTACTGAGAAATATGACCTTTACATCACTGTTGCTGGTGGTGGTATCGGTGGTCAAGCAGGCGCTATCCGTCACGGTATTACTCGTGCATTGATCGCTTCTGACGAAACTCTTAAACCTGCTCTTCGTCAAGCTGGTTTCGTTACTCGTGATGCTCGTGAAGTTGAACGTAAGAAACTTGGTTTACGTAAAGCTCGTAAACGTCCTCAATTCTCTAAACGTTAATTCGTTTACCGAATTGGACAAAAAACCTTGGCTTATGCCAAGGTTTTTTTATGTCTTAATTTTTATGTAGATGATACAAATAGAATAACGATCCGATAAACAAAGAGACTCAAACTCGCAATAAAGCATATAACCGACAGTGTTAGTGTAATTGTACAAATGGTCATTTTGCTTTTTTGTTCAGGACTATCATCCTCTGCTCCATAATCAGAGGCATAACCTCCAGCGAGTGCCGTATAAAAGCCAATGCCCATAAAAATAACAGCAGCTAAAAATAATAATTTTTGTACAAGTGCAATGGTCATCATGCGGTGACGATCAGGTAAATGAATGACATGAAATAGCTATCAGATAAAATCAAATAAAACAAAACTGTAATTTTCACTGTAGCTGCATTGATATTGCTAAAGTCCCCGTGATTTTACTGTCTAATTTTAGTATCCTATCTTATTCATTTCTCATCGTCTCGGATTATGTCAGTCGAAAATGCACCTCTTCAAGGGATTACGCTTTACAGTCATGCGGATGACTTTCGCTCACACTGGATACGCTATGTACTTGCAGAGAAGCAAATCAAACATAATTTAATTATTGCTGATGATGAAGACGAAGATCTTGCAAGTTTAAATCCCTACAATCAACTTCCGATGATGATTGAAAATGGCCTAAAACTCTATAACAGCAGTATTATTGCCGAATATTTAGATGACCGTTATCGTCAAAATAAACTGTATGCAGATGCACCTATGCCTCGTGCAGAGCAACGTCAATATGTATGGCGCTTCGAACAAGATTGGTTAAGACTGGCGGATATTATGCTTCGCCATCCCGATACCCTCGATGAAAAAGCCACGCAAAAAGCACAAAAACAATTACGTGATACACTCATTTCACTAACCCCCTTGTTTCAGCATTATCCTTATTTTATGTCTGAACAATTTAGCATGTTAGACTGTATGCTCGCGCCTATATTTCTGCGCCTAAAAGCCATGGGTATTGAGCTTCCCAAACAGCAATGCCGCCCTATATTTCTCTATTGCCAACGCATCTTTAGCCGTCCAGCATTTATCAAATCAATGACATTGCAGGAAAAAAATCGCTATAGCGAGCTTTTAGTAAAAAATTAATTTTCCATAAATATTCGAGTAAGCATTATGTCTGAACAGGAACTACAACTCACTCCAACACGTCCATACTTAACACGGGCACTTTATGAATGGATTTGTGAAAACCAACTTACCCCCTACCTACTTGTCGATGCGACACAGAATGGTACGATGGTGCCAGTTCAATATATTCAAGATGGCCAAATTGTCCTGAATATAGCACCTCATGCAACGCATGCGCTACACATGAGTAATGAGACGATTACTTTCTCTGCACGCTTTGGTGGCGTTTCGCAAAACCTCTATATCCCCTTTTCTGCTGTTCTAGGCATCTATGCACGTGAAAATGGTCAAGGCATGTTCTTCGATCCTCAAGAATATGAAGGTATTCAGAATGATCAAAATGCTTTAAAATCAAACGACCAAGAACAACAAGAGCAACCGAAGAAAAAACCGGGTTTAAGGTTGCTCGATTAAAGAATAAGGAAGCGAATAATGGCTTTTGATTTAGTACAATATTTTGTCGAACAAATAGAATCTCAAAAGCCTACGCTTTTAAGTCATTTAAATCGTGAAGAAAAACGACAATACTTACGTGAAATTAATGCTTTAACCTTAGGTGAATTGATTCATCAGCTACGCATTAATGGTGAAAAGGTTTATCAAGAAATTACTCAGCCTGATGAACTCTATATTCAGGAAGTTTCACGTCATCTCACCACCAACCCTTCAAATGCATCAACATTAGAACGCTCTGAACTCGAAAACCTAACTACAGAAGTTTTTCATTTACAATTAAATGAATTAAAACAACTTCATGATACAGGCTCACATTCACCGCAAAGTATTCGAGAATTACTCAACGGACAAATTGAACATCTTTCTGGTCAAGCGGATGATTGGGTTTGGTCAACAAACAACCTAACAGAGCTCCTTGGTTCTAAACCAAATCTTCAAGAAGAGATATCATTAGAGGCATCAATGAAGGAGTTCAATCAAATGGTTAATCAACAACATACACAAGAAGACGTAACAACTGAAGTACAAGTACCGACTTGGTCAAAAATTGTAGAGCCAGTAGTTGCAGTGGTGATTCTATGGATTTTGGCATCTGCAGCATGTAATATTTTTGCTTAATTGACTTCATTTCTCTAAATCTATGACCTGCTTTTTAAGCAGGTTTTTTTTAATCGAATATTTAGAATATTGATATTTTAAATATAAAATTTACCCGATAAAGGTAGCCAAATAATGATCCCAGGCAGTATCGTGGACAACCTATCCCTCTAAATTCTTAAAATATTTCTGCTCAAAGGCTTCTGGGCTTAACCAACCATTTGCAGAGTGCCTTCTCACTCGATTGTAGTAAATCTCAATATAGTCAAACAAGACAACATTGGCTTCTTTTCGGGTCAAAAATACACTGCCATGTACCACATGACCTTTAAATGTGTGAAAGAAGCTTTCTGTTACTGCATTATCCCATGAGCAATATACTGCGCAAGGCCTCGTCTAGACATGCTTTGGATGCAGTTATTCATCAATAATAGCGCTCTAAAATGACGACTACAGTGCTGTGAGCCTTGGTCAGAATGGACCATGATATTCGTTGGATACCCGCCCACAATTCAAATTATGCAGTCATTGGCTTATGTTAGCTTGGATGATTTCAGAAGAACGAACCATTCATGAAATTTTAAATAAACCCTTTTATCATCCAACTTTAGAAGAAGGGTTAAGAACTGCATTAAAGCATGTACGACGTCAGTTAAGATAATTTTATCGTTTTAGGTCGATTTATAGCGTTGGATTTCCAACGCTTTATTTTCGCCCCCTTTTATCTTTTTTCCACGCATAAAAAACACCCCCAACGTTTAAGTTGGGGGTGTTTCGAATAAAGAGCTGGCGATGACTTACTCTCACATGGGTAACCCCACACTACCATCAGCGCTAAGAGGTTTCACTTCTGAGTTCGGGAAGGGATCAGGTGGTTCACTCTTGCTATTGTCGCCAGCACAACTGTTAT
>NZ_VOYW01000048.1:0-20184 GCF_013420085.1 Acinetobacter sp. YH12027 | reverse complement strand
CCATTTCGGTAAAAACTGGTCGAGGTACGCCAACCAAGCGTTTAAATTCAGAATCTGAAAAACGGTTTAAGTTCTGATATCTCATGAAACTTAGATTGAGGTGGTTTTTACTTTCGCAAGAGATCTAGTCTCATTCATTATTATTTTCCAAGTTATCAGCAGTCAATAAAATGGCTAAAATTATTAAAAAATCAGTAGGATTTATTATGTCAAACTCAAATATTGTTAAAGGTACGGTTAAGTGGTTCAATGAAACTAAAGGTTTTGGTTTTATTCAACAAGAATCTGGCCCAGACGTTTTTGCTCACTTCAGTGAAATTGCCAGTTCAGGTTTTAAAACCTTATTTGAAGGTCAACAAGTTGAATTCAGCATCGCTCAAGGTCAAAAAGGACCAAACGCAGTTAATATTACTGCGGTCTAAGTAATTAGATGAATTAAAAAAGTACGTCGCTGTACTTTTTTAATTCAAAAGTTGTTAATCATATTCTTCGAAAAAATCACAAAAATAGGATACACATTGTTAAAAAATAATGAATTAGTGGCAAAATCTTCAAATGGTACTGAAATTATTGTCTCGTTAATCCCTTTAAATAAAATGCAAAATACACGTGAAGGGTTTAAAACGATCGAAGTTGGTAAAAAAGTACGTCTAGAATCTGGCGTTGAAGTAGATTTAAATTTAGATAGTCGTACATTTTATATCTCCATGAATCAATTATTTAAGTTAAATCACAAAGTGATTTAACTAAAAATTTATGAATAATGAAGCCATGTAATTGTTTCTCTTTCGTGCTGTTATTAAAGGTATATGTAAATGCTTAAACAAAATCTAAATATAAAAGATCAATTCGGAATCAAATATTCTATTCAGGCCACAGTTAATCACCATTTTGACGCTAGCCAGTCTTACTCCCATATCAAATATATAACCGTGGATGGTGAAGATATTCGACCTAGCTTTGATATGTTTTTCCAAAGTTCTTCAAGTGGAAAAATTTTCAAGATTATCTAAATTATTCCCAACCTATTCAGGACGGCATCTGTTTATAGAGGTCTGTAAAATACAGCACATTCACATGGTCGAACCGATGATACCACACTAAAAAACTATGCAGCACCATCATTGCCAAGCTCTTTATTTCAGTCTATAGAGTGAAAACGGGCAAAGTCCGTGGCAAGTGCTGAGAGTTCCTTTTCTAGATTTCCGTTCTTATTTCAGCCTGAAATTATCATCTAAATATTCAAACATTTCTCTTTTTAAATTTCAAAGCCATTCTTTACTGTCATCTGCAACAGGCGTTTCATGCATCACGTGCTGAATCATGGCATAAGCGATACTACCCTTGAACGGAATTTCGGGTAACTGATCATACTTGAAAAATTGCGCGTCGCTGAGTTCATCTTCCTGAATCTGAATCTCACCCGAGTGATACTCTGCCCTGAAAGCCATCATCAGGTGGCTGGGAAAAGGCCACGGCTGGCTGGCCAGATATTGAATATTTTTGATTTGTAGCCCCACTTCTTCCAGCGTTTCGCGGCGTACTGCCTCTTCCAGAGTTTCTCCAACTTCAACAAAGCCTGCAATCAGGCTGTACATCTGGGTTTTATTGCGGGCATTTCTTGCCAGCAAAATTTCATCTGCACCTCGAGTAATGATGGTAATCACACAAGGATTTACCCGCGGATACTGGTTATAGCAACAGGATGGACAGACCATGGCATACTGGCTGGTATGCTGCTGGGTGGCGTGACCGCATTTACTGCAAAAGCGGTGGTTACGGCGCCATTCCAGTAACTGTACCGCACGGCTGGCCTGTTCAAACTGCGGTATGCTCCAGACTTGCACCAGTTGCCGGATCGGAACCAGCTGATAACCTTCCGGTATCGGTTCGTCTTCTTTCAGGTCACGAGCAATGATCGCGCCATTTTCCAACAGGTTCAGGTCATGCTGCAGTCGTTCTACATGCGGCAACTGGAAATGCTCATCCACCAGTAATTGTTGCTGTCTAAAAATATACGCTTTTGAATGTATGCTCATGACAATTCCTTGATTAAAAAAAATCCCACACAGAGGATGTATGGGACAAAACTAAGGAAGCTTACATGGAGTAACTTCTAGCCAGATACTAGGCGAAAGCTGCCTGAATTACAAACACAATAATTTGTATCTTTTTGATTAAAATCACATAATTTTCACACCGACTATGCATTAAACAATCATTAAATTCGAGTATTGTAAAATGGTTTGAAATTTTTATAGATAAATACAGCTTTGCTCAAGTGATGATGATTTCTGTGCAATGGTTGATCCGCATCTGACACAGTCTCTTTGGGATGATCTGTATTTTCACAAAAAATTGAGCTGCCTACATTTACACTGTTCTAGTGTTTATAAACTTTGAGATTGGTATGCGTTTCGGTTTAATTCTGGGAGACCAGCTTCATCATCAGCTAGCTACGCTCAAAGTACTGGATCGCACTCAGGATGTAATTCTGATGGCCGAAGTGGTTGAGGAAGCCACTTATGTCGCCCATCATCCGCAGAAAATTGCGCTGATTTTTAGTGCGATGCGTCACTTTGCCAAGGCGCTTAAAGCTGATGGTTGGCGTGTACGGTATCATGCTTTTGAATCTGATAGTCCTATTCGTAGCCTGCTGGATTTTGTGCAGTCACAACAACAACTGCTCCCCGTAACAGGACTGGTAATTACACACTGTGGAGAATACCGCCTACAGCAGCAGATTCAACAGCACTGGAGCCCACGGCTACAACTGCCCGTACAGTGCCTGAATGAGGACCGTTTTTTCTGTAGTCTGGAGCAGTTCCGCCACTTTGCCAGTCGCTACCAAACACTGCGTATGGAATATTTTTACCGAGAAATGCGCAAGCAGACTGGTTACTTGATGCAGAGACAGCAGCCCATAGGGCAACAGTGGAACTATGACAGCGCCAATCGCAAGGCTTGGTTGGGCAGTCCGCCCTTGCCCCCGCAACTTAATTTTGAACGAGATCAGATTGATTTAGATGTGCTTGCACTGGTTAAACGTGAGTTTTGCCAGCATTCTGGAAGTCTTGCCAATTTCCGTTGGGCCACCACACGCAGTAATGCCAAGCGTGTTCTGGAACATTTTATTGCCTATAGTTTGCCTTATTTTGGTGATTATCAGGATGCTATGGCACAGGGTACAGACACGCTGTTTCACAGCCTGCTCTCACCTTATTTAAACTGTGGCCTACTATTGCCCAAAGAAGTCTGTGATGCGGCAGAAGCTGCCTACCATGCCGGTCATGTACCACTGAATGCAGTTGAAGGTTTTATCCGGCAGATTCTGGGTTGGCGCGAATATGTACGAGGCATTTACTGGCTATACATGCCGGAATATGCCAACCGCAATGCACTGCAGCATTCGTCACCGCTGCCACAATTTTACTGGACTGGTCATACCCAGATGAACTGTATGGCGGAATGTTTTCGCAATACTTTCCAAAATGCCTATGCGCATCACATCCAGCGTTTGATGATTACTGGCAACTTTGCCCTGTTAAGTGCTGTAGACCCGCAGCAGATCAGTGAATGGTATCTGGCGGTATATGCAGATGCCTATGAATGGGTAGAACTACCGAACACGCTGGGCATGGTAATGCACGCTGATGGTGGGTTAATGGCCAGCAAACCCTACGCCGCTTCGGGCAATTACATTAATAAAATGTCAGATTACTGCAAGCACTGTACCTACAATGTCAAAACCCGTACCGAGCCGGACAGCTGTCCATTTAACAGTCTATACTGGTTTTTTATGATTCGGCATGAAGCGATATTTCGTACTCATCCACGTATGGGCATGATCTATCGACAACTCGATAAACTTCAAGATCGGCAGCAGATTATCACCCATGCGCAGCAGCTCCTTAGTCGGATTGATGAGTTATAAAATGAAAAAACATCATCTTCCTAAAAAAATCTGTATTCACTGCTTACGCCCATTTAACTGGCGTAAGAAATGGCAACGTTGCTGGGAAGAAGTCAGATACTGTTCTGAACGATGTAAACGTGAGTCCAGACGGTGTACAAAGTCAAGCGCTTAGAAACGTTTATACTGCCTTGAACAATAAGCCCGAATTACATCAGGTGATCGCAGCTGCAAATGCTTGGTTTTTCGACCGGTAACCCGTTCACGCCACATTTTAAAACTAGATACTTTCAAGTTTTTTCGCATCAAACGAATCACAGTCGCTTCATTTAAACCATACTCACGTTGGATAGCTTCAAAAGGAGTTCGATCTTCCCAGGCCATTTCGATAATTCTTGATAAATCTTGTTCAGCAAATTGATTCACGCCATTCTCATTTTTAATCAAATAATAGTAAAAGCTAATTTTTGGCCTTTAAGCCTCATCACATCCCTTGTACAACTTGAATCTATTCTGATTCGGTGAAGAGTATAAAAATATGGGCATGAATTTTTTGTGATTCTTTCTAACGTTTACTAATTATAAGCAATTAAAAGGGCTAGTTTTACCAGCCCTTTAGATTATCAATTACCTCGGTAGGTCGAGTATCCATAAGGGCTTAATAATAAGGGAATGTGGTAGTGACTGACACTGCCATCAACTTTGAAAATAACGGGGACTTCTGGGAAAAAAGTGCTCTGATTATTCTTTTTGAACCAGTCACCAGTTTTGAACGTGACCTTATAAATCCCTTGCGCTAACGGCTGATTTTCAGGAAAAAGTGCTGTAATACGACCATTCGACCCTGTAACTTGCTGATTCAGCTGCACCCATTTATTGCCAGAACTCTTTTCGAGCACTACTTCAACATCAGCAGAAGGTAAGCCATTTTCTAGATTTAACACATGCACACTTAATGGGTTATTTTGTGCAAACGTCATTGATGTTAATAACAGTGTTGAGAGTGGTAAAAACTTCTTAAACATAATGGAATCCTTAACGATTAAAACTATACTGAATGGCTGCCTCAGCACAATACTGATCATTTTTGGCGCCTCCTGCACCCGCAACCCCAATTGCACCGACCACCTGATTTTCATAACGCACTGGTAAACCACCTCCTAACAACAGCAAATTAGATAAAGTGGTTAAATTTTTTGCATCACTGTTTTCATGAGCATTTTGACTTAACAGCAAGATCGCTGTTTTGGTCGATAAAGCGGTATAAGCTTTCTTTTCGGCTGCGCCCAAATTATGGGGGCCGACATTTTCATGCCTACTCGCCATCAAGGTATTTCCTCCCCGATCAACCACGACCACAGCAATATTGTGCTGTATTTTTTGACAAGCAGCCACTGCGGCATCAACAAGGATGTGTGCAGCGTTGGAATCGAGTGAATAAACTTGATTCAATTGAATGGTTTGTGCAAAAGTACTGCTACTCATCAGCATTAATGTTAAAACAAACCCTTTGAGGTTGTTCATCATGATTGCCCCGAATTAAGTTTTACAAAATCTTATACAACCTGAATGATTTGAAGCATGACAATCACATTACAAAGTTGTCATCTTCAAAATGAGTCTGAGCAAAATGTGTATTCTAATTATCGAAGATGAAGTGAAGATCGCCTCATATCTCGTGAAGGGCTTAAATGAATCTGGCTATGCCGCTGAATGTGTTCATTCAGGGCTCGAAGGCTTGGAAAAACTAAAAATACAACCTTATACCTTGGTCATATTAGATGTGATGCTACCCGATATTGATGGCTGGGCAGTCTTAAAAGTATTGCGTCAATTTTCCCATATACCCGTGATTTTTCTCACTGCCAAAGACCAGATTATTGATAGGGTCAAAGGTCTGGAACTAGGTGCCGATGACTATCTGGCCAAACCTTTTTCTTATATTGAATTACTTGCGCGCATTAAAAGCTTACTGAGACGGCAACAGTATGTTCAGGAAAACGAGCTATGGATGGGCAACTTAAAAATGGACTTAATCCATCATAAAGTTTGGCGACATGAGCAGTTAATTGAACTCAGTAAAAAAGAATTTAATTTATTGCACTTTATGCTGCGGCACCCAAATGAAATTATTACGCGTAGGCAAATTGCTTCCGAAGTTTGGCATATCAATTTTGATACCGATACGAATTTTATTGATGTCGCGGTACGACGCTTACGCAGTAAAATTGACGAGGAGCATGAGATAAAATTAATTCATACTGTCCGTGGCTTGGGCTATAAAATTTCGGTTGAAGCATAATGTTCAAGCCCATTCGCTCTTTAGAACTCCGATTAACGCTCTTGGTTACAGGGTGTGCTGCAATGGTCTTGTGCGCTGTAGCATTTATGACCTATCTGGGTATCAACCAGATTTTAATTGCTCAGCAAGATCGGGCTTTGGTTGAACGAATTGAGCGACTGGAAATTTTGCTGCAAGACAGTAGTAATATTGAACAGATTATCGCTCGCCCGAAGCTGTATCAAAACATGTTGGGAAATCAGGATAATTTGTTTTTATTGATTCAGGGCAATCAGATTCTCATCAACATCAATCCTCTTGGCATTCCTCTGCCTGAATTTACCCATCAGCCACAGATTCAATTCCGAGATTTATCAGCTCATACTTACCCCACCCGTATTGCTTGGAAAACCATTCAAATCAATCAGCAGCCCTATGTGTTAATTGCAGGCAAACAGTGGTCTGAACGTTTATCCATCATCTCGCCTTTTCAAAAACGTCTTTTCATTTATGTATTTACAGGCATCTTAGCCATTTTCATACTCTGTGCCATTGCTAGCCGTCTGGGATTGAACGCATTAAGAACTCTGCGAGAACAAACCCATGCCATTAATATTCAGCAACTTGAGCAGCGACTCAATCTGGTTCATCCCCCTCAAGAGATTGAACAACTAGCATCCGATATCAACGCCATGCTTGACCGTATTGAAATGGGATATAGCCAACTGAATCGCTTCTCTGAAGACATTGCCCATGAATTTAGAACCCCATTGAATAATTTAATCGGGCAAACCGAAATTTTACTCATGAATGAACGTAGTCCCGCACAGTATCAGGAACTCTTGATTTCCAACTTGGAGGACTATCAACGTTTAAAACGAATGATTGACAGCATGTTATTTCTCGCCCGCGCAGATGCACACAAAGTTTGCTTAAACAAACAGAAGATTCAACTTCAATCATTTATAGAAAATATATTCAGTATTTTCGAGTATCAAGCTGAAGAACAACACTGCAATTTTGTTTTAAGGCTTGAAGCGACTGAGCTATTGGCAGATCCTGAACTGTTACAACAAGCGCTGTATAATCTAATATTAAATGCGCTCATTCACGGCAGCAATTACCGAACTATTTATGTGCTTAGCCACAGAAAGAACATTAATAATATGCAGATGATTACATTATCTGTGATCACCAGTGGTTTGGAAGTTGCTCCTGAGCATTTGCCTCATCTCTTTGAGCGTTTTTATCAGTGCAGTTCCAGCAGACAAAGCCCTCATCAAACGGGTGGTTTAGGCCTATCGATTGTGGCATCCATTTTAACGCTTCATCAGGGAATGTATCAGGCAGTCAATAGCGCAGAAGGCATCTGCTTTGAACTGCTGTTCCCAGAAGAGTAACCCACATTCGCACTCATTTCATCTCGTGTTTGGAATCACTCTGAATTCTCCCATCCACCAGATTAATGGTTCTATCACAGGTTGCCGACAATCTAGGATCATGAGTCACCAAAAGGACTGCACAGTCATGTTCGCGATGTACTTTACGAAATAATTCAAACATTTCCGCAGCAGTTTGAGTATCCAGATTACCTGTCGGCTCATCGGCCAACAATAGCGCAGGCTGAGTAATCAGTGCACGTGCAATCGCCACACGCTGCTGCTGCCCCCCAGAAAGCTCATTCGGTTTACGGTCAGCGAACTTATCTAAGCCAACGGCGGTCAATAATTCATGGGCATATTGCAACGCAAATTGATCTGGCTTGCCTTGCTTCAGCATTAATGGCATGAGTACATTATTTAAGGCAGTAAAGGCCTGTATAAGATGATGGAACTGAAACACAAAACCTATACTATTGCCACGTAACGCTGTCCGAGCCGTATCATCCATACGGCTTGTCGCCTGACCCAACAAGTACAACTCACCACGACTAGGCTGATCTAATAAGCCAAGAATATTCAGTAAAGTACTTTTGCCTGAACCAGAAGGACCAATTAATGCAGCAAAGTCATTACGTTGAATACACAGATCAATCCCATGTAATACCTCCACTTCATTAGGTTGCCCAACATTGTAGGACTTTCGTAATGCTTCTAAACGCAGTACTTCCTGAGATGGATCAAACATGACGAATTGCCTCCACAGGATCGAGTGCAGCCGCCCGACGGGATGGTATTGCAGCAGCCAAAACCCCTGTCAAAGTCGCTAAGAATAATGCCGACAAGATAAGCTTGATTGAAATCGAAATATAAAACAAACCAGGACCAAACTGATTAAATCCCCAGATCAAACCATAGCTGACTACACTACCAAGCATGGAACCAAGCAGACCAAAAATTGCTCCCTGAAATAAGAAAACTCTTAAAATTTGCGCTTGTGTCGCCCCAGTCGCACGTAAAATACCGATTTCCCGAGTCCGTTGCACCACACTCACCGACATCACACTGGCAATACCAAAAGCGACTGAAATCCCCACAAAAACAATAATCATGTTGGTCGAAAGGCTCTGAGCGGTAATCGCATTCATTAATTGAGCATTGGTTTCAATCCAGCTTTCTGCTTTTAATCCTGTCAGGCGTCCGACTTGCGAGGCAATTTGATCCGCCTTAAAAATATCCTGAATCGTCAGATCAATCACGGTCACCCCACCCGGCAAATTAAGTAAAGATTGCGCCTGTTTCAAATCCAGATAAACATAGCGCGCATCCAATTCACGCACGCCCAGTTCAAATATTCCAGAGATATTCACCACCGCATTTTTCTGTTGCCCAGTATCTAACCTTAATTTGCTCCCGACTTGCACACCCAAATCTTTGGCCAATTGACGCCCAATTAATACATTATCTGCACTGACCCGTAATTCACCACTCACCATATATTGCTTTAACGGAATAATCTGTTGATAACGTTCAAGATTGATACCAACTAAAGCAACCGATTGAATCGCATCTCCGCGCTGTACAAATGCAGGACCAGAGACCACAGGAGAAACCGCCGTCAACACTGGCAACTGATCTAAAGTCTCAGTAATCTGCTGCCAATTATTAATAGAGCGTAAGCGTTGCGCACGCTGATCTTCTTGTAACAACTGAAGTGTTCCTGCTGCTGGTGGCACAATGTGATTCACCTCATCTGGTGAAAGCAAACGAATATGCGCCTGCGTCCCTAAAGTCCTTTCTACAATATTCGATTGTAAGCCCTGAATTAAGGCGCTAATGAACACAATGACCGCTACCCCCACCGCGACGCCAATGGTAATCATAATCGACTGTGTGCGACCCTCTCGCAAAAAACTGATTGCGATGGTCCACTCTGCCCAAAGTCGCCCAAAAAAGTTTTTCAATCGAATTTCACCGGTAATTCATTTTTGCTATTTGTCGGATCCGTTTGATTCTGCAAGACACGTTTAGTTTGCTCTATTCGGACACGAGTTCCATCTTTAAGCACTGATTCTGCATCGGTAAGGACGTGATCACCTTCTTTCAATCCAGCTACAACTTCCGACATGACCAAACCACGTAAACCCAGTGTGATAGGATGACGTTGAATTTTTCTATCTCTTACTAAAATAACCATAGCCTTGTTGCCACTTATACTGCTTAAAGCATCATTTGGAATGACCATGGTTCGCTCGCGCTGGTTGGTTTCAACATTTACCGATACCGTCATGTCTTGACGCAAAAAATCTGGGACTGGATCAACTGTTAGTCGGACGTCTATTGTGCCACGTTGAGCATCAATACTTGGGGCAATAAAATTAATATGGGCAGGAAAAGGTTGATCTGGATAGGCATCCGTAATCACTGATGCTTTTTGTTGTAAAGCCAGCAGTGGTAAATTTCGCTCATCAAATGGCACTCGTATTTCAGTCGCGCCATCCAGTGCAATAGTGAAGAGAGTCTGACTCGGTTGTACCAAATCCCCTGGCTCAACATTACGGGTTAAAATAATACCTGAAACTTCTGCGCGAATTTTGGTCTTGGCGAGTTGCGCTTGTAGTGCAGCAAGTCGTTCGCGTAATTTTGTCTCTTCAACTTTATTTGGGGCAAGTGAAGCAACTTTTAATCGAGCTGATTCCAAATTATTACGGGCGAGTCTTTCTGCCTCTATCGATTTCTCCCTTTCCTCTGCTGATAATATTCCTGATTCGGTATTTCGTCTGCGTAACGCCTCTCTTTGAGCCTGTTCTAATTGTACTTTGGCATTCGCTAAATCAACTTCTGCTTGCGGGCGTCTAGTGGTTTCGAGTTCTTTTAATTCAGCTTCTGCCTGCCGCACTTGCGCTGAAATTTCATCAGATTTCAGTACTAAAAGAATATCCCCTCGAGAGACCCGATCTCCCTCTTGAACCAAGCGCTCAAGAACAACCCCTGTAATTTCACTACCAATCTGAGTCCGAGATACTTTTTCTACCCGTCCTGAAGCAACAACTGTCTGAATCAATGGACTAGATACGACTTCATAACTAGGTAACAATGGTCCTTGCCACCAGCGATATATAGCAAAACTGACGAGCAAAACCAGTAGTATGATCATGATCCAAGGCTTATAACGGGTAACAAGCAATTCCATTCTCCAAGCCAGATTAAAGAAAAGTTTTTGAATTGAATAATTAATGTCTAGTTAAATATATATGAAAATTTAGTTACAACACACCAAATTAAAAAAGCACACCATTTTTATTAAATTATTTTCTCTTACTGTTATAGTTTTTTCATAATTTTGATTAAAAAAACAAACAAGAAATAAACCTATATTTCTATATATTTCATAATTTTATATAAAATAATAACACGTTTTAGACTTTAACATTCCAGCTATCAATAACGTAATACATAGCCATATTTAGTAAAGTAGCTGTGATGGCGTCAATTGAACTCAAAACCTAAACTATTAATTTAAATAAACTTTTATTATATTTAAAATTTTGTGTACCCATTATTTACCCAAATTCGATTTAGTGCATTGAATACTAAAACTAATTTTGTTCAAAGTCCGTTTTTAGGATTTGAACTTGGGTACTGATTTTAACACGTGTGAATTGAATATAAAATGATATGTTATATCATTACTTTTATATGTTTCTTTTTTTTCATGTATCATTCAATAGTACAATTCTAGGGATAAGGTTATGTTTGAAAATATTGATGCTTTAAAAACAAAATTAGATCAGCATCGCCCTCTTTCCCCTACAATTGTAAAAAATCTACAAGAAGATCTTATTGTTCGTTGGACATATCATTCAAATGCAATCGAAGGCAATACATTGACATTGCTAGAGACTAAAGTCGTTTTGGAAGGCATTACCGTTGGTGGAAAAGCATTACGAGAGCATTTTGAAGCAATCAACCATAGAAATGCTATCTACTATGTCGAAGACATTATTCGAAAAGAAGAACCTTTTTCTGAATGGCAAATTCGAAATATCCATCAGCTCATTCTAAAGAATATCGATGATGACAATGCAGGACGTTATCGCCATCAAAACGTATTGATTTCTGGTGCTACGACTACTCCACCCGACTATACATTACTAAATGATAAGATGGCTCAGCTCGTTGATTGGTATAAATCGGAAGCACATAAGCTTCATCCTATTGAACGTGCTGCTAAAGTACATGCGGATTTTGTAGGTATTCATCCTTTTATTGATGGGAATTGGCGTACATCACGACTTTTGATGAATCTAGAACTATTAAAAGCAGGCTATCCACCTTGTGTGATTAAGGTTGAAAATCGCTTAGCTTATTATAAAGCTCTCGATCAATGGATGGCTTCTGGAAAAACTGAAGCATTTATCCAATTAGTTTCTGAGGCTGTGCTTGATGGATTTAAACCATATCAAGTTGTATTGGGGATTTAAGAATAATATTCGCCATAAATGTTGAGATAGCAATTTAATGATAAATATTAAACTTATAGTTTATTACAAATACTCTCATTAATCTTAATAAAATCAATCCATTCAATTTGATCTGATAGATAGGTTCTATAGTAATCTTCAATGCGACAAACAATGGGTCTATTTTCATAGATGTTACATAAATTAGTTTGCTCATTCAAATAACGACATACTGAATCCCCTCGATCTAAAAATTGCGTCTGGAGACTTAGATTAACCTTGCGGCAACACTTGCCGCAAGCTGTACAAGGAAACTTTATCTCTTGCTGTTTAGTCATTTGATCAAGATAACTCTTGTTGAAGATTTAATAGCTGGTCTAAAATTTTACGATTCGCTTGATCTTGCGCTCCGAACTCTAAACTGATTTGCTTAACGTCATTAATGATTTGAGTAAAAAAATCATCGATAACTGAATAGATTGCGATGGCTAAACTAGTCGCAAACTGATCCGAAATTTGTAGTGCCGAATCTTCAATTTGCTGATCTCTACGTTCTCTTGCCTTTTGTTCAATTTCCTGATGGCGTTTAAGTTGTTCTGTCTCAGGGTCGTCACTGAATATATCATGCAAAGCTAACCCAATCGTCACTGCTGCCCCTGCAATAGGTACCGCCTTGCCAACTATTTGCCCAGCCCATTTTTCAATAGTTTTTTGTCCTACACCTTTCATCAAATTAGGTAAATACTGCTTCACCAAATTAAGCCCAGCAACGACATGCTCTGTCTTAATATTTTTACTCATAGATGCTGCAAATTGCCCTAATTGTTCTTTACTAATGTTAATCCCTTGATCATTCTCAGAGGCAGTATGTACATAAGTTTCTTGACTAAATGGATCAACTTGCACCTTCTTAAGATCATTAGGCAATCCATCTAGACAAAACGCAGGTATATTTGCTTGTAACTGCTCAATCTCATCCTGAATCTTTATGCTAGATGAGGTTAAGCAATCATTTAATTCAGTTTCAATTAATTTAGATTTATCTAGTATCCAGTTTTCAATATTATTTTCTATATTTTCCACATCATTATAAATCCATGATTTTATATTTTCATATAACTCTTTTTTATTTCCATCAATACGTTTTATCAAAACTTGTCGAGTATCTAATTTATCTTTAGATAAACCAGCAACAAGCTGATCATATTGCTTCACAATCTCATCTTTAGATTGCGCTTCAATTCCATTGATATTCTCTGTCAAAAATAAATTTAAATTATTTTCTAGTCGAGTATAAATATCTTCTTGAGAAATTCCTTCAATGAATTTATCTAATTGTTTCTCAAATTCAAAATACCCACTCATCTCTACCAATTTTTCTTTATCTTTTAATTTCCCCATCAATGCCATTTGAGCATTGATTTTAATAATTGGAATATCTTTCAAAATATTTTTTAAATGGCGTTCATCGGCTAATTCTTGTAGTCTTGCACGTGTTTGGTTTTTAAGTTGAATAAAATCTGTTTCGTTAAGCTGATTTTTTTCATTAAATACCAGAAAAACCTTTTTTCTATTTTCGAAGAGATCCATTAAAGTCGCTAAGGTTTTGGCTTCTTCCACTACACCTAAAGGATTCACCACAAAAATTACTGCATCAGCCTTCTCTAGTTGCTCTTTCGTCACATTTTCATGTTCTTTCGGCGCATCAATTCCTGGGGTATCCAAAATCATATAATTTCGACATGGATATTCCGTGACTTTGTCTGTTAATGGAATATCGCCCGTGGCTGCGACTTCTTTCCCAACTAAGGCATTAATCAACGTGCTTTTTCCTGCATTATAAACCCCATACACCATAATATTGGCATCGGGTTTATTTCTCTTATCCTCAAACATATTTTGAACTGTAGCAAAACTTTGTTGCATATAAGTATGCTCAGCCACCAACACTTTGCTCTGTTCATATGTTGCAAACAATTGCTTAATCTGAATATTCATTTTGGTGTTCATTATCCATTCAATTTAGTTTCGGTATCTAAAATCATGCTATTTAATTGCTTTTGAAAACTATTTATTTCATTTTTTAATTGCGTTACTAAATGCTCAGCACTATTTAATGCCATTTCCAGTAAGGTTTTCTGAAATTCAGTCATTTGTACTTGAATTGAATTTTGTAATCGTTCATCAAACTGCTTTTGAATGTGTATTAAATTATCTCCAACATTTAAAGTAATCTCACGATAATTTACACTGGCATCATCACCTGTCTTACTACCCAACCAACCTCCGACAGTAGAACCAATTCCCATCCCTGCCGCAACTCCTGCAGGCCCTCCCAAAAGACCAATCCCCCCACCAATAGCAGTACCAACCAAAGCACCAAATCCACCATTACGCCTACGTGTCCCAGAAGTTACACTATCTGCAACCTGTTCCGTACGTTGCTCAATTTTAAATTCCGGTAAATCCAATAAAGCATTATGCTTTATAACACTCATTAACTGACTTCCGAACTCATTCATCACTTGTTGTAAAATCGTTTGTTGCGCCGTAATCATGGCTTGATTTTGCTGCTGTGCCAAAATATCCGCTATTTTCTTAATTGCCTGCTTCATTTGTATCGGATCATCACGATATTGAGTCAATCTTTCAAATTCATCATCCACCATTTGGCTAAACTGTTGCTGAATCAAACGTTTTTGTTCATTAATTTGAATTGGAATACTTTTTTGTATTCTTTCAATTGGCTGCTGGAAATCCACAATAAGTTGCGCATAGTTTTCCAAATCATTCACAAAATCAGTCAAAAAGTTTTTAAAATTCAATATTGGGGTTTGATGTTTCAATTTCACCCCATCTTCTCTCGCAATTTTCCCAAGCGTTGCAAACAACTGTCCCATGCCGCTATCAGCAAAATTATCAACCTGACCTTCGTGCTCTTGCGCATAACGTGCAGAGAAAGATAAAATTTCAATATTATTCGTTTTTCCTGCCAACTCTGGAATTTCCTCCAATGCTGAACGAATATATTTTTGTTGATCTAAACGACGTTGTCGATCTTTCATAACGATAGTAGAAATCATTTCATCTTTTTCGTCATCCCAATCATGTGCAACATCATCACTTCCAGTTAAAAGTAAGATAATCTTCTTATCTGTACGATAAAGGTTTAAAATTTCATTTAAATCACTTTCTCGTCCAGGTGAATCCGATTTCATGGTGTATAAAATTAAATCGGCATGTTCCACATAATCTTTTGCCAAATCACCATTTTCTTGATTAATTGAATGCAATCCAGGTGAGTCAATCCATGTTAATCCATCAAGACTAAAGCCCTGAATCGAACTAGTTGCTTCAGTTGCTCCTACCCGAAATTCTTTTTTTATTTCAGCTTCTTTGGCAACATCACCACCTTTTACTTCTGTTTTTTGACCCGAAAAATAAACAGGCTGTAACTCTTTTTTAATTTTTCTTTTTTGTTGATCTGTTGGATCAGTATGCCCCCAAGCCATATAGTTGCCCAAAGAGCTTTTACCCGACTTTACTTTGCCATACACAAACACCAATAAAGAATCATTAAATCCTGCTCGAAAATGCACCCCTGTATCTTGTGTAGTTATTTTCTTTTGCCAATTTTGATTAGTTTTTTCAAGAATGTTCCTAAATTTTTCAATCTGTTGAAATAATGGATTATTTTTAGAAATATTATGCTCTGATGCTTTTAAATAACCTGCCATATTTTGCTGAAATTGATGACAGTGGCTTTTAAAAACTTGATCTTGTTCTTGGGAAAAATTAAATTTTTGTTGCAACTCTTTAAAAATATTTAAGAGTTCTGGGCGAGAAATTGACAAAACCGCTGAGTCCATAAAATAATCCAAACTTATTTAGGTCAAAAAATGTGTAATTCCTTAACAAAAGGAATTACACATAAAAATTTAAGATAATGCTTTAATTACTGATGTTAATTGGTTCAATTCATCTTGAAGTAAATCCATCTGTTTCAGCGTGCTTTTCATTTGTTCCGTAGGTTTAACATTTATTCCATAAATTTGCTCAAACAAAGAAATATCTTTAATAAACTGATATTTTGCAGTTTTTACCGAACTCGATTCCAGTTGTGAAAAATTAGAACCATTACTCGACAAGGTTAGATTATTGATCTTCGTTCCATGCACTGTCACCAAATTGGGTAATGAGGCAATGATCTCTTGATATATCCGTTGGACACCGTGATCGAACTCTTGTTTAATCGATATTTTTCTTTCATTACGCTCACGTTCTTGACGTTCACGTTCAGCGGCTCGGCGGCGGCGATCTTCATCATCATTATTGTTGTTTGACGGCTTATCATCTTCTGATAATGCCGCAACTACCGCAGCCCCTGCAGCAACCACTGCTGCTCCAATTAACCAAGGTAATGGCATGATTATTCTCCTAAATATTTTTGTACTGTTGAGCTTTTATCTCAACAAATTGTTTTAAACTTTTTAAACTTCTTTGAAATGAAACAAAACCATCCATTAATAATGATCGTTGTGCCTGATGTTCCGCTTCAATCTTAGTTTTTTGTTCAGTCAATTTTTTTAACAATAGTGCTTTCTCTTGATTTAATCGCTCTTGACGAACGACTTGCGTATTCGAGACGATACTATTAATGCATTGCTTTAAATCTTCAATATGACTATGACGGACTAAACCATCTTTATGCTTTTGTATTCCTTGTTGATAAAGTGTATTTGAAATTTGAAAGCACTGTGGTTGAAAACCTAAATATTGCTCACATTGCTCTAATACTCTTTTTTGAATTTGATCAACCTTAGATCGATCTTCCTTATCCACTTTACTCAAAATCAGAATAATATTTTTCTCTGCATATTGACCAAAAGATGTACGAACATCTTTTAAAAATTCAACCTCATTTGCTTCCAATTCACCTTGAAGCTGATGTACAAAAAGCACAACATCGGCCTTTTTAATACCCTTTAGTGCCTCTAAATTATCTGCTGCATTTGCATCTAATCCTGGTGTATCTAAGTAAATATATTGATCCGCTTCATAAGCACAGACTTCTGTAGTCTCACGAAAATCATTGGTTTTAAAAAATTCTTGCTCAATATGCTGAGTCAACATATTTAATAATGAACTTTTACCTGCATTCATCAACCCCCAAGTCACAATCACAGATTTTTCACTTCGCAAAGATTGATTGAGAAAATCTTGACTATATTTCCTTAAATCTTGGCTTTCTTTTAATAAATATGAAGCTGACATTTTATCTCCTAATACGCTACTTATTTAAACCAACTTTTAGGGTGGATTACCCAATTTAATAATGTGACTTCTCCCACGACTTGCATGATGGTTCCACATTTTTTACATCGCGGGAAACCTATAATCACATCACTTTTAGGTGCAAAAATCCCTGTTTTTTTACATTGAGGGCATTGCACGTTCATTGGTTTAGGCTTCCACATTATTATTTTATTCCTTACCGTTCTAAATATTCTTTCAATCCCACTTCTAACTCATTTTGTAAATGCGCTGGACTAATAATCGCCACATGCGGAATCCAAAATCGGATTAATGGCAACAACTGCATGTCATGATTAATTTTAGAAGAAACCAGCAACCCGCCATCATTTAACTCTTTTACTATTTGTTGCTCGGGCAATATCGATCGCTGCTTAAAATAAAATGCAACCGGACTATCAATAGATAAAATAATTTCCTGTTTATCCTGTCCAAACCAGATGCTGTCATCATCTTCTACAAGTTTTTCAATATTCTGATCTGGAATAAATTGTGAATATTCATGTGGAGAGCCCATCAGCCGAATATGGGAAATACGGTAAGTACGCAATTGGTCTTTTCGTACTGCTGCCAAATACCAACTACCATGATGATGGATTAGACGATAAGGCTGAACCAATCGAGGCTCCCCTTTATATACAAAACCAATTTGTCGCTGTTCTTGAATTGCTTTTCCAAGAACTTTAAAGAGTTCTTTAAACTCACTTACATCTTCAAAAGAGTAACCTTTAGCACAATAAATCTGTTGTGCTCGACTATCTAAAAGTTCACGTAGAAAAGACATATCCAATGACGGATACAAATGACTAATTCCTGATAGCTGTGCAAAATTGCGGATATCCTTCGGAGCAATTTTCCCTAAATAATTTAACTCCAGATAATATCTTTTATTTTCAACATCCTGCTGTATCGGCAAATAAGTAGTGAGGCGATCAAAATCTCTCGAAATCGTACGGGTACTTACCCCAAACTCTTCGGCGAGTTCTTTTATACTTAACTGATACCCCATATTTAACTTTGTTAAAATATTGGCCAATCTGTCAGCTAAACGCTCATGAATAGAATCATCACGTTGCATAGATTATCTCTAATTATTCAAAAGTAATACTTGATTTATATTTGAAATATAACACATTAAAAATACAAAAAGTTACACCAATTCACAAAAAAATAAGCTTCATTTTTCTTTAAATAGAGTTTAGTCGATCTAAATAACGCTCCAAATGCAACATGGCTACATAGTACTTTTTCAACTCAAATTTATTTATTTTTCCAAAAAGAAAAGCCCTAAAAATACGCTTTAATGCCTTCATCTTATGCTTATTGGTAAATGTATAAGGACATATTTTCATGTAAATTTCCTTTCAATATTGCTTTTAAACTTGATTTGCTTAAAGTAACTATTCAACTGAAAGATGAAGATAAGGCATGAAAATGACAGGAGATGTCATAAAGTTTATTATATTTCTTAATTTTCTTCTTTTTGAAATCGTTATTAAATAAAGGAGGTGGTGAAAGTTTAACTCACCCTAAATGGCAAATTAAGACAAAAGCTTATTGAGATTTTTATTCAGTTTTGACCCATCTTTTACCCAACAAATTTTTTGACATTCAAGAGTACGCTTACAATCTTTGGCTAGATTTCTCTGATCTAGAAATAAATCTTTTTACGATATTTCAGATATCCAATAGCAAACAACACCAACGTCCCCAATATCAAATACCGATTCACTATTTTCCCACGAATTTTATCGTAAAAATTCACAATGAATTGATCCATAAAAGGCGTCATCTGCGTCACGCTTCTTGTCTCAAAATAATGTCCGAGTTGACCATTAAGCCATGTGATAACAGCGATACAAAATAGAAAAAAGACACAAGGAAGTATCTAGACCTTTGGATAGCGCTCTAGCACTATCAGAAACGTATAGAACTCTTCTTGTATCCAATTCCACATATATCAATCCTCTTTACCGCATAACACCCTGTTGCAGGCTATATTTCCATGACATTCTAAAGGCAGTATCTTTTGAATATTGCTTATACATATCCATATCAATCTTTCTTTGACGTAACATCACTTCATTCATAATCTTGTCAAAAGCCAAATCTTTAGTATGCGGATCAGGGTTATTCAAATACTTACTCTCAAAATCAGCATGTTCTTTTATCTGTTTTAAGATATTCACAAATTTTACTTTTTGCTCTTCAGGCGTTGCAGCCCAACCTCCAAACCAGCGTTCATTAAACGTTTTAATGATTTCATCTAATGGATCTTCTTCAGTTTCACCACCATGAGCACCACGAGGATTCGAATTTGTCGGATCTAGAACTGTCTCTTCAGCATCTAACTCAATTTGCTCATTCAGTTTTTTACGCTGTAATCCATATGAGTTTAAATCAACTGAGTTTAACAACTCATCCAAGGCATCCGCTTCTGGATCTTCAATTTTGAGTTTCGGAATCAAGAACTTTAAGAACCAATATAACTTTTCCCAAGCTGGAACTTCATATGGCAAAATTGAAGCCATCTGTCCATAAATTTTCACGAATTGCTTTGCCTTGATCTTGAAATCAGCTTTATCTTCAGGAGTGAGTTCTAATTCAGCATCAAAACGTGCCACGGCGATATCAATCATCGGGCTTAATTTTTCTGCATCGACTGAATCGAAATACTTCGTAGCGAAATCTTCCACTTCAGTAGATTCTGAACCGTACCGGGTTTGTCGGAGACTCAGTATTCTGAGAGAATGTTCCGATGACCAAATTAAAATATACCCCTGAAATCAGAGAAAGAGCGGTTCAATTATTGATTGAATCTGAAAAAGACTATCC
>NZ_VOYW01000047.1:0-20976 GCF_013420085.1 Acinetobacter sp. YH12027 | reverse complement strand
GGATAATCTTTTTCAGATTCAATCAATAATTGAACCGCTCTTTCTCTGATTTCAGGGGTATATTTTAATTTTGTCATCGGGGTAGTCTCTCAGAATATTGACTCTCCGACAAACCCGGTACGGTTCAGACAGTATTGGGCACGATGCTGGTGACAGTATCCTCAGACGTCTGGGCAACATTTTAAACCAACTTATTCAGCATACGCCCTATTCTGCTTCGCGCATTGGCGGTGATGAATTTGTCATTCTATTACCGGGTGCAGATGATGCAGCGCTGCAAAACTGCTTACAAAGTTTGAATGAGTTGTTATTGGTCGATAACCAATTTTATTCTAATCAACCGATGAGTATCTCGATTGGCTTTGCCACCAATGAGCTGAATGAGCGGATGGAAGATATGCTCAAACGTGCCGATCTAGACATGTATCGTCAGAAGAAAAAGTATTATCTCAATAAAGACCGAAGAATTCAGTCTGAAATACGCAATTAACATCAATCATTTGCAATAAAAAAGCCATGGTTTGAACCATGGCTTTTTTATTTAAATCTTTTAACGCTTACCCATCGAACGACGTGTACCGCGTGGTGGCATCCAAGTACGGTCAGCATAACGCTGAGGTTTTGGACGCATATCTTCAAAGATTTCATCCGAAGCATTATCTTCAGCTTTTTTAATCGGAAAAGGCAAATTGACTAAAGCCTTTTTCTTGGGAGGGTTTTGCGTACTCATACGAATAACTCAATTGAATCTGGCGCTATTGTACAAAAAAAATGGTTTTGGTGTAAAAGGCTTTGAGAGATTAGCCTCGATTGGCATATAAAGACTCCATAATTAGCTATGAATTTTTATATCTATAGAGGACAACAGCACAAAAAACTGCTTTAAATATGGTTGTTTTAAACTATTTTACTGACCCAAATCAACCAACACACTGTCAATTATGTCAATAAATATTGAATATTTACAAATAGATAGAACCATTTCTAAATTTCAAAAATGTTCGATTTTTTTACACAAATACCTAATTAAAGCCTTCAAATAATACAAATCATCAAGAATGTTACAGGATTATTACGTTTATTCTTGTTTTCTATAACATTTTTTACGCACTAATTTTGAATAATGGGCACTTAGAAAAATTATTATCAATTTACGGACATGGAGTCCTTTAAAATGAAAAAAAGTGTATTGTGCATTGCTGCTTCTATGGCTGCCCTACCAATCATCAGTCATGCAGACTCACCATATTTTAGTTTAAAAGATGGCGATGGCTTCAAACGTTTTTCTGTCTCTGTTGGTGCTCTACATGTTATGCCACAAGGTAAAGCACAGCCATTCCATGTTGATACATCAGTAAAAAATGGTGAAACAGCCAAAGTTGGTGATATTTCAATTGACGCAGTAAAAGCCAATATGGATCCAGCTATGGATCCAAACATTTCTACTTGGTTTGTCGGTTTGCTCGATAAATTAGGTACGAGTACCTTACCAGCAGGGCTAAGCGGTACTGCTGAAATTAATGGCCTACAAAGTTGGGATAACCAAGGTACTGGCCTTGAAGCCGATGATGTAACCACACTAGGCATCATGACCAACTATTTCTTTACTGATAACATTTCTTTAGAAATGAAAGCCGGTATCCCACCTGAGGTAGACCTAAACGGCAAAGGAAAAATTTATGCGCCATTTGCAGCTATTGCGACACCTGAGTTAGGTATTATCGACCTACCTGAAATCGCAATGAAGAATAGTTTGCTGATTACAGATTTAGAAGCCTACGGCCCAGCGGCATCTGCTCGTGCATGGACCCCCGCTGCAGAAATCCAATATCACTTCGGTAAAACTGGCGTCAATAAATTCCGTCCCTATGTGGGTCTAGGCGTAATGTATGCATACTTTAATGAACTAGAAATTAATCCACGTACAGAAAAAGACCTGATTGCTGCTGGACATATGATTGCCAATATTAAAGAAGGTAATGCAGGCGCTTCTTTAGAAGGAAAGCCAAGTAAGGCTAATCCAAAAGTTGATTTAGAGGCAACTGATGTATTTGCTCCGGTTGCGACGGTGGGCTTCACTTATGATTTCAATGATAAATGGTTTGCTGTTGGTTCTGTTAGCTATGCACACCTTCAAAATGAAACAACCATTACCGTTACAGATGCGACACACGGCGAACTGATCAAATCTAAAGCGGATATTGAAGTAAACCCGATCCTTGCATATGCAGGTATCGGTATGCGTTTCTAATAAATAACATATATAAAAGACGACTACGGTCGTCTTTTTTATTGGCTTTTATATGGTCTTTTATTCTGAGATACCTTTTCAATCTCTTTTAAACACTTTTGAATTTATGCTGAGGCAATTTCCTTTATTCATCCATAGTTACCCATAAAAAAAATTTATTGTTTGGTGAATTAAATTTAATCGCAACTCTGCGTTTATTCGAATACCATTGGATTAAATTTAAAGAATGTAGACTGCTGTATGTCTGATACTCGTTTCTCGAAGCCCCTGATTTACATGCTCATTGGCAGTGCAATTATTTTGGCATTGTCTTTAGGGGTGCGTCATGCATTTGGCCTCTATCTCGTGCCGATGAGTGATGAATTCGGTTGGGGACATAACGTATTTAGCCTTGCCATTGCCATGCAAAACTTAATTTGGGGTGCTGTGCAGCCGATTACAGGGGCTTTTGCAGATAAATATGGTAGTAAGATCGTGGTCGCCGTCGGTGGTGCATTATATGCCCTCGGACTATTACTCATGGCCGTTAGCTCTACCGGTTTACTGCTTAATTTAAGCGCAGGCTTAATTCTGGGTTTGGCTCTCTCAGCCACATCATTTCCAGTTTTGCTCTCAGCCGTAGGACGTGCAGCGCATCCAGACAAACGTAGTTTAGCCATGGGTATTGCCAGTGCCGCAGGTTCTTTTGGTCAGTTCATTATGCTGCCCTCTACATTACTGCTACTGCAAAAATTTGGTTGGTCTTCAGCTTTGGTGGTCAGCGCCATTTTAATTGCACTTATTATTCCTTTAGCTTGGATGCTAAAAGCACCAATGTATGTTGCACCAAATGCAACCAATACGCATGAAGCCTCTCTGACTTTTAAACAAATTTTGCAATTGGCTTGGGAGCATAAACCCTTTTGGTTTCTAGCACTCGGTTTCTTTGTCTGTGGCTTCCAAGTGGTGTTTATTGGCATCCATCTTCCGGGATATTTAATCGATCATGGCTTTAATGCCACTACGGGCACTATTTTCCTAGCGCTCGTTGGACTGTTTAATATTGTCGGCACCTACACAGCAGGTTGGCTTGGTGGCAAATATTCCAAACCAAAGCTGTTAATGGGACTTTATGGTTTACGTGGCATTGCCATTATTGCCTTTCTTTTGCTGCCTTTAAGCACATGGACAATCTATGCCTTTGGCGTCATTATGGGTCTACTATGGCTTTCTACCGTACCGCTCACCAACGGTATAGTGGCCAATATGTTTGGCGTTAAATATCTAAGTATGCTCAGCGGTATCGTATTCTTTACTCACCAAGTCGGTTCATTTTTTGGTGGTTGGTTGGGTGGTGTGAACCACGATATGACCGGCAACTATAATGCCATTTGGATTTTTTCGATTGTCCTGAGTATTTTTGGGGTATTGGTACATTTCATGGTTAATGAGGAAAGTGTCATTCATGACTAATTCAACATTATGGTTCCGACTCAGTATTGCCATCAGTATTCTGGCCTTGTTGGCTTTATCCATCGGCTTATGGAGCCAAACGCCTGAATTATTCGAATACTTTAACCAAGCGTTTTGTGCACATTAAAGACGTATTGAAGCATTAATTCCAATTCAAACTGCTGTTTTATCAACACTACAACAGCAGTTTTTTAGCTATTTTCTACACGATTCAATAAAAGCTGCATTTTCAGCATATTAGTATTAATAATACGTTTTTTCATAAACTTAGCTTATTTTTTAATTTTCCATCCTGCGCTTTCTTTCATAGATTAAGTCTCAATAAAGAACAATTTGAGAACTTATGAAATGACCGCATTAACTCAACTTTCACAAGCCATCCATGATGCTCCACGTTGGCATCAAGCAGAACAATTTCAAGATGGCAATGAAATTCGTATTGAAGTGCAACATGACCAAGCTTTGGGGGCTGTGGTTTATGGTTTAGATGCGCGTAAAGCACAGTCTGGGGAAACCATCTACCGTTTAAAACAAGCGCTGGCAGAACACTTGATTTTAATTTTTAAACATCAAAGTCTAGATGATTTACAGTATCTCGCGTTTGCAAGCTACTTCGGTTCAATTTTCCGTCCTGGTGCAGATATTCCTGTGCTAGCGTCACAAGATGATACCGGTACACCACCAGACGTGGTACCCGTTTCAAATGCAGTCGGCAAAGGTGACTATACTGGACATGGTGAATTGGCTGCGCATGCAGATCATCAGTGGACTCCGCTGCCATCTTTTGGCTCATTACTCTATGCCATTGAACTACCGCAAGACGGTGGACAAACCTCATGGTATAACACCATTAAAGCCTATGAAGCTTTAGATGAAGCGACACAAAAACATTTAGACCAACTTCAACTCATTACCTACAACCCATTTGTCCGTGCCAAAAATAATAAAGGCACAACGGGATATGGCGCTACACCGCTATATCGTTTCAAAAACCAACCGATTGTTGGACATGCCTATCCACATCCACTTGTACGTACCCATCCAGAAAGTGGCCGTAAAGGTCTGTGGTTAAATGAACGATCTGAAGTGGAATTGGTTCACTACGATGATCAGTCGGGCAGTGAGTTGATTGCATCTTTACGTGAACATTTATTGAAACCTGAGTTTCGATATGAACATCAATGGGAAGAAGGTGACATTGTGTTTTGGGATAACCAAGCCACTTTACACTCACGCCGCCCTTTCCCTTCAGACCAACGTCGCCTATTAAAGCGAATTAGCCTAGCAGGAGGACGACCATACTGATGTTAAACTTCATGCCAACAATAAAAAATAAATAACCCTGTAAAATCCGTGTTTGAGCAATAACCTCGAATAATTAAAATATGAAAACAATAAGAACACTGCTCAAATTACGGATGATCTATATCTAAGGCCTTAAAAAGCGACATTACACTCACGCCGCCCTTTCCCTTCAGACCAACGCCGCTTATTAAAGCGAATTAGCTTAGCAGGAGGACGACCATACTAATGTTGAACTTCATGCCAACAATAAAAAATAAATAACCCTGTAAAATCCGTGTTTGAGCAATAACCCAAAATAATTAGAATATGAAAACAATAAGAACACTGCTCAAATTACGGATGATCTATATCTAAGGCCTTAAAACCTGAAATCAAATGATCTAACATCGCACGTACACCCGGCAGCATACCTTGTCGTGTCGCGTATGCAACATGGATGACCCCTTGCGGCAATTGCCATTCAGGAAATAGCTCAATTAACTCACCACTTTTTAAAGCATCACGTACAAACACTTTGGGCAAAGAAGCGATTCCCACGCCAGAAATAGCAGCAGAAATCATCGCACCAAAACTGTCAGTTCTTAAGCGTGGATGAAATTCAATTTGTTGGGTTTCACTTTTTTCACGATGTCGAAAATCCCAAAAATGTTTAGGCCGATCAAAACCAATACACGGAAAATTTTGAATCTCAGCCAATTGCTGTGGCATTTCACGCTCGAAGAAAAGTTGTGGCGATGCCACTAAAACATGATCACAAGCATCTAAATCTCGAACGATCAAATCACTATCCATTAAAGGCATATTGCGCACACGAATGGCTAAATCTACGCCTTCCTCAATGACATCAACCCGATGATTGGTCGCCATCAGATGCACACTGATGTCTGGATATTGCTGCATAAAATCGGTGACCATTTTTGCAACAGGCATTTCCACCAAAGCCACAGGACAAGAAATTTTAATCTGGCCACAGAGTTGATCGTTCAACGTACTGAGCACAAAATTTTCCGTTTCGCTGACTTCCTCTAAAATTTTTAAGCAATGTAAATAGAACTGTTGTCCTATTTCAGTCACAGTAAATTTTCGCGTATTCCGCTGAATCAGACGTACACCCAAACGGGTCTCTAATTCTGTAATACGGCGTGATAGTTTAGATTTTGTAATACCCAATGCTTCACTGGCTTTGGTATAACCTTGGTATTTCACCAATTGCACGAAGTAGTAATAGTCATTTAAATTTTGCATGATTGTTTCATTTTTAGAATAATCTGTTGAGTTTTTCGCCCTGTCATTCCCTCACTATACCTCAATAATAGATCTCAGAAGCAATATATTGAGGGCTGAATTATGAATTCAATCAAACGTGTTTATCATAGTGATCGTAGCACTTGGGTGGGCGATGGCTTCCCAACAAACTCTATGCTCCCTATGCAAGAAATGGGCAATCAAACCAGTCCATTCCTCGTTATGGGCTATACCGGCCAATATCATTTCTCTCCAAGTCATCATCAACGTGGTGTTGGGTCACATCCACACCGTGGCTTTGAAACAGTGACCATTGTTTATGAAGGTGAATTGGAGCATTTTGACTCTAAAGGAAATCACGGCAGTATTGCCAAAGACGAAGTGCAATGGATGACCGCGGGTCGAGGCATTATGCATGAAGAACACCATTCTAAAGATTTTGCAAAAACTGGCGGAAATTTAGACATGGTACAACTTTGGGTCAATTTACCTAGTCATGCCAAAATTACTGAACCTCGCTACCAAGAACTGACTACAGCCAATATTGCTGAAGTTAAACTTGCACAAAATGCAGGCGTGGTACGCGTCATTGCTGGCCAATTTGAAGACACAATGGGTACAGCTGAAACCTTTAGCCCAATGAATGTCTTGGATGTGCGCTTGAATGCAAATGTTGAACAGGAATTTTCATTCAACCCACAGTGGAATAACATGATTTTTGTATTAAGTGGCGCGATCGAAATCGAAGGTCAACGCTTTGATGCGAAACAGACTTTATATGTCAGTGACCAAGTATCGTCCTTGAAACTTAAATCTTTTGAAGCAACCAAACTGCTTATTTTAAGTGGCGAAGCTTTAAATGAACCTACTGCTTATTTTAAGTGGCGAAGCTTTAAATGAACCTATTGCGGCACATGAACCATTCGTCATGAATACTGAAGATGAAATACGTCAGGCATTTTATGATTTTCAACATGGTCATTTTGCTTAAATATTTCCACGATAAAGTCCCAATAAAAAAACCGCCTTCTGGCGGTTTTTTTATATCTATTTTGGTATGAATTACGCATCACGCTTTCAACAGATTATTGCGTGACTTTTTGATAAAACTCATCGATTGTATTGACCATTTGATCGAGTCCCGGCTGTTCCAAAGGATAATGTCCTGCGTTTTTCAACAGCACGACATCGACTGGAACTTGGTGAATCCCTGCTAAAAATGGCTGACTTAAAGCCAAAGGCGTCCAACGGTCTTGTTCAGGCTGCGTTAGTAGAATTGGGCAGACATCAAACTGCTCCGGTGGCGTGTCATTTTTATAATATAAATACGAATCTAGAAATTTAACCGATACACTATTCCCAGCTGACGTTTTATCTTTTAAAAAGACCTGCAATGCTGCGTCATTATTCACCAAACGATGCATTTTACTTACCCAACGCATCGGCATTGGCAATGCTGATAATGGTGTATGTGCCGTCACATGAGCCATTGGACTGCCCACGCGGCTCATAAATTTATTCAAAGAGACTTGATCACGCACGGTTTTATTTGAAGTATCTAGAAAGGTCATACCGACGATACCTTTCACCTGTTTATTTTTTGCCGCCACGTGATAGGTCAACATACCACCAGCACTGAGCCCATACAAAACGATAGGACGATGATCTTTTTGTAGCTCAGCTTCAATGAGGTCATTGCCTGCTTGAACCCAATCATCATAACGAATTTTTGAGCCTTTTTTGACTTGGGTGAGGCCATAACCGGGCATATCAATAGCGATAGTTTCATAGCCACTCTGTGCCAAAGGCTGACCCAAAATCATCGACATTTGTCGACCATTTGTTCCCACACCATGAAACAGAATCACCTTCACTTTTGCCTGTGGATTTCGATAGATATCTAAGTGAATAGTATGACCCTGCCAATTCCACCACTCTTCTTTAGGGCGCTGCGTTTCGGTTAAATGGTATTCTTTAGGTAGATAGGGCTGAATGTCCTGCCAACTGTTTTGATCTGCATAACTTGCTAATGGTTGTGTAGCAGGTAGCTGATCATCTGCAAATGCCATGATTGAAAGTAACGATGCAATGCCACTCATCAACCACTTAAATAAGGCACTCAAAATTTCTGATAAGGTGTCTGATTTTGGAGAAGTCATTTTTAGACAAAATATTTTATGTGTAAATGCTGATGCTAATCAGCGGCAGAAACCGATGCCATGTGTATGTGGGACAGTACTATGTCACTTTATCCAATTATCGTTTTCTCTGCAAAGTGCTTCAGAATATATTTGAAGCAGGACTTACATGCTCCTGCAATAATCGACCTTTAAAATCTTTTAACATTCAAGATTTTATCCTTTAGAAATTCATAACTTTATTTCGATTTTTAATATTGGTAACGCATGAGCCAGTCCATACCACAACGAAACCTTGTCATCTTTCTCACCTTTTTAAGATTAGGGTGTATTGCATTTGGTGGACCTGCTGCGCATTTAGTGTTGTTTTTTCAATATTTTGTGAAACAAGAAAAATGGATAACGGAGCATGAATATGCGCATTTGCTTGCCTTGACTCAAGTCCTTCCAGGCCCAACCAGTAGCCAGCTCGGCATGGCGATTGGATTTCAACTCAACCGCTATCAAGGTGCTTGTTTGGCGTGGTTAGGCTTTACTTTACCATCCGCCCTGCTGATGTGTGCCGCGGCGATTTTAAGCTTAAAACTTAGCGATCAACTCTCAACACAGTTCTTTCATGTTATTCAGTTGATTGTCCTTGCTGTGGTTACATGGGCATTTTGGCAAATGATGCGAAGCTTTTGTAAAACAAAACTGCAGTATTTGATCATGCTATTGGCTGCATTTTTTATCTATTTCTTTCAGTTTTCTCTGAATCAAGTTTTAGTGATTTTAGCTGCTGCAGTTATCGGTTTAGTTTTATCGTCAAATAACTTGCACATCAAAAAGCCAAATATCGCAGAACCAGTTCCACCTATACATAACAATTTAAGCCTGAATACAGGTGGCAATACACATACTTCATGGCTATGGCTTTTCGCCTTTATCTGCCCCTTTTTCGTTCTGCCATTCTTCGATATACAACATAGCAATGTACTGGCATTCAGCTTAGAAAGCTTTTACCGCACAGCATCCATCGTCTTTGGTGGTGGACATATTATTTTGCCATTTTTACATCAGGACTTTGTCTCTACAGGTCTGATCAGTAATGAAAATTTTGACTTAGGCTATGCACTTGCACAACTCATGCCAGGGCCTTTGTTTAGTTTCGCCGCCTATCTCGGCACACTTTTACCCATGACTGATGTGCTACTCTTAAATGCTGTACTCGCGACTGTGGCGATATTTTTACCATCATTTTTATTATTGTTTGGCTTATTACCGTTTTGGAATAAGTTGATGAAATGCCCGATGCTTTTTGGCACCTTAAAAATGATCAATGCGGCTGTCGTCGGTCTATTACTGTGTCTACTATTTCAAATGAGCCAGAAATACATCATTCAATGGACGGACTTTATATTTGTTGCCGTCGTTATTGCTTTACTTCGCAGCAAACTGCCAGTTTGGTTTAGCTTAATAAGCAGTTTTATCGGCTATTATGCTTTTTTAACTTTTCTGCCTTTTTAAACGAAAGCAAAAAAACTATAGCTAAAGGAATAATCTAATCCTCATCGATTAAGCTTGCGCCCTTGACCACAGTTTTCCCCTCGACCTGATCTAGTTGATAATGCTGCACATCACTATACTGTTTGATCATTTCAACCAGTTCATTGGAATGTGTGGTCAACCAAAGCTGCGTATAGCGACTTGCTTCGGCAATCAGCATCGCCAAGGCAGGTAATAAATCGGGATGTAAGCTATTTTCTGGCTCATTCAGTGCCATAAAATTTGGGGGTCTAGGACTCAATAAAGCCACAGCTAAACACAAAAACCGTAAAGTCCCATCTGAAAATTCTGCACTTTCTAAAGGTCTTAAGATCCCTTGCTTTTGCATCATCATTTGAAAGCGCCCACCCATTTCCTGCACATAAAATTGGGTCTGCGGAAAGGCTTTTTCTAGTACTTCAAACAAGGTTTCACTGTTGCCACGCTCACGTAAAGTTTCAAAAGCCGCAGCTAAATTTGTACCATCATGCGCTAAAACTGGCGAACGAATGCCCACCTGTGGGACACGGATCGGTGAGTTTCCACTGACTGAAAACTCATGATAAAAGCGCCAGTTTTTCATGGTCTCACGCACTTGTGAAACTTCGGGATATAAGTGTGGATCGGACAATTGTCCAAACACCGACTCTTCTGGTGTTAATGCCATCGGATAAGCAATCCGTTCTTCATCAACATTTTTAAGAAATGCCGCTTGGTTGGTTCTTTCCAACAACTCACTCATTTTTCGACGTTGATAACCGCTTAACCAAATCCCTTCAACTTTGACCAAAGGATCGAGTGCAAACAAGGTGATGAGCGGTTCAGGAAAACCAATTTCAAGTTGATATTCATAATGCTCCATCTCCACTGCAAGCTTCATGCGCTTAGGGTCTTTCGATCGATCACCCGTACGGTGACCACCTGCCCACATGATTTTTTGAATCCCACCTTCATTAGCAATAGCTTGGGATAATTGACCATTTGCAGCTTCATGCAGGAGACGCACAGCTTTATATAGATTGGATTTACCACAACCATTCGGACCACTGACAATATTCAGACGCGACAAGGTCAAATTCATATGATGAATAGATCGAAAACCTTGAATAGTCACTGAACGGATCGTCATGGGTTACCTAAAATGAGTCGGAAATGCTGATGATAATGAGTTTATTGACTGTATATTTTGTATGCACTTTATTCTACCAATAAAAAACCCGCAAGCCGAAACTCACGGGTTTTTTATTGCACATTCTAAGTTCAATTCAACCTTAGAATAAGCGGTTCATACCATTCAATGTTGCAACACGGTACGCTTCCGCCATAGTCGGATAGTTAAATGTGGTTTCTACGAAATATTTAATCGTATTGTTCGGGCTATTCATCACGGCCTGACCAATGTGGATAATTTCCGCAGCATTATTACCGAAGCAATGAACACCTAAAATTTCTAAAGTATCACGATGGAACAAGATTTTAAGCTCACCCACGGTGTCGCCCGTAATTTGCGCACGTGCCAAATGACGGAAAGATGCCTGACCCACTTCATACGGAATTTTTTCTTCTGTTAACTGTTGTTCAGTTTTACCAATCGAAGAAATTTCAGGAATGGTATAAATACCCGTAGGAATATCCGTTACAGGTGCAATTCCTTCTTCACCGCTCATGTTAGAACCGGCACAGCGACCTTGGTCATATGCAGCAGATGCAAGTGAAGGCCAACCGATTACATCACCCGCAGCAAAGATATTCTCTACTTCAGTTTGATATTGATCATTCACAGTTAATTGACCACGGCTGTTTGGTTTGATACCTACATTTTCTAGGCCTAAACCATCGGTATTACCAGAACGGCCGTTACACCACAAAATCGCATCCGCTTTAATTTTCTTACCACTTTGCAAGTGAAGAACCACGTGATCATCATGTGTTTCAAGATGATCAATCTGCTCGTTGTGGCGAATCAGTACACCCTGCTCACGTAAACGATATGACAATGCATCTGAGATTTCATCGTCTAAATAGCTGAGTAATTTGTGCTGTGTATTGATCAAGTCTACTTTATGGTCTAAACCAATAAAGATAGACGCATATTCACAACCAATCACACCTGCACCATAAATGATGATTTTTTGGATTGAATAATCCAGATCCAAAATTTTGTCTGAATCAAATACGCGAGGATGATTAAAGTCTAAAGCAGCTGGACGATAAGGACGTGAACCTGTAGCAATCACTAATTGCTGGAATACTAAAGTTTCCGTCATACCTTCATTGCTAAAAATCAAAACAGTGTTTTGATCTTGGATATACGCACGGCCGTGGAAAATATCAATTTTATTACGGTCATAAAAACGTGAATGCGTTTCAACTTGTTGTTGAATCACTTTATGCGCATTACGTAACACCTGTTTCATCGTGAACTGTTTCCATTCACCGACTTTTTGGAACATAGGGTCACGTTGGTAACGTAAAATGCTTGAAACGGTCTGACGCAATGCTTTACTTGGAATTGTTCCTACATGGGTACAGTTACCACCAAGCTGTTCACGCATATCTACAATTGCAACTCGCTTACCTGATTTAGCAAGTTTCATTGCAGCGCCTTCACCCGCAGGGCCAGAACCCAGAACTACCGCATCGTATTTCACGAAAGTTCCACTAACGACCTCTTTCTTACGTGGCATTCAACGCTCCTTTACAAATATTCTTTAATCTAGGCTGTATTATGACGTATATCCTAACTTTTTTGGATATTTAGCTCACATATATTATGTGATAACCACATTTATTATATGAATATCGTTTTCCCCCTATTTAAGCTCAAGTCCGCTATAATGATCGAGCTAATCTTTTGAATATCTCCTCGTCAAAAACAGTGGAAAAGTTGAATATGTCTGAGAACCGTAAACCTGTACAGGGTGTAAAACTTCGTGGCGCAGAAAAAGTCGCTCGCATACCTGTGAAGGTCGTGCCAACGGTTGAAACGCCTCGTAAGCCTGACTGGATTCGGGTCAAAATGGCTGCCCCTGATGAAGTTCAACGTATTAAAACAACTTTACGCGCACAAAAACTACATACCGTGTGTGAAGAAGCGGCTTGCCCGAACTTACCTGAATGTTTCGGTGGCGGTACTGCAACCTTTATGATTATGGGCGATATCTGTACACGTCGTTGCCCATTCTGCGACGTTGCGCATGGTCGTCCCAATGCTCTTGACCCAGATGAACCACGTCACATGGCAGAAACCATTGCCAACCTTGGTTTGAAATATGCCGTAATTACTTCTGTCGACCGTGATGACCTTGTTGATGGCGGCGCACAGCACTTTGTTGACTGTATTAAAGAAGCTCGTGACTTGAGTCCAAAAACACTTTTGGAAATTCTAGTTCCTGACTTCCGTGGTCGTATGGATGTTGCCCTTCGTATTATGACGGAGTGTCCACCTGATGTCTTTAACCACAACATTGAAACCGTGCCACGTTTGTATAAAGCCATGCGTCCGGGTTCTGACTACCAACACTCTCTAAACTTATTAAAAATGTTTAAAGAATACTGCCCAGATGTACCAACCAAATGTGGTTTGATGGTCGGTATTGGTGAAACTGAAGAAGAAGTGATCGCGTTATTAGACGACTTAAAAGCACACGATGTTGACTATGTCACCATTGGTCAGTACTTACAGCCCTCTAAAGAACATGCACCGATCGATCGTTTCGTTACACCTGAAGAGTTTGATCGTTACACAGCACATGGTCAAAAGCTTGGTTTCAAAAACATTTGGGCTGCACCAATGGTCCGTTCAAGCTACTTTGCTGACCGTCAATACTATGGTGAGCCAGTACCTGCGGTACGTCGTAAAACTGATCCTGCAAAGAAAATTGCAGTTCAAACGATTGAAGCTTAATCACGCAAAGATTTAAAACATCGCAAATTAAAGCCCTCATTGATTGAGGGCTTTTTTTGTGGCTTTCACACACTCAGCCTAATTCGTTTCCCAATATAAGATCTTTCGAAAATAGTGCGTTCCTTAAAGGTTATCCAATATATCGAATCATCCAAGTTTACGTAATGTGACATTTCTTTGCCCGATAGGGATTGTGTTGTGATTATTTATTAATCAATCTATTGATAACACTTTATTTGCGCTTTCATTATATTCGCGCAATTGTCCAATCATACTCACCAGCCGAGTGATGCCATTTTGACAGTCTCATGCACTTTAAAATCAGAAAGACAAAAGATGAGATCATTTTTAAACGCATGTAGGCTGTTTTAAACGCATAACGCTCTGGCCCTTGTCACTGGAGCCATAACAAATGCTATTTATACTCAGTGCAGTACTCTTTATTTTTGCTCTTTGGGCCGTTTTTTTCTTTGAACTTTCACGAGCTGTAGGTGCAATAACACTGATATTTGTTTCAATTGCACTCGCCTTTTTAACCCCATGGTCATTAATACTTAGCATCCCGCTTATTGCTTTAAGTTTAGTTATGTTGATTGACCCACTGCGGCTCAATCTGCTCACCAAACCTGCCTATAAAACCTTAGCAAATGCAATGCCGAGTATGAGTATTACGGAACGTGAAGCATTAGATGCAGGAACAAGTTGGTGGGAAAAAGAGCTATTTATGGGCGCGCCTGATTGGAAAAAATTTGAGGCTTATCCCTACCCTCAGCTCAGCGCTGAAGAACAATCCTTCATTGATAATGAAGTCGAGCAACTTTGTGCCATGCTCAACGAGTGGGATATTCACCATAAACATAAAGACCTCCCACCAGAAGCTTGGCAATTCATTAAGGATAATGGTTTCTTAGGATTGGTGATTCCAAAATCTTACGGGGGCCGTGAATTTAGCTCATTTGCACAAAGCCGTGTCATGAGCAAAATTGCATCTCGCTCACTGACTGCCGCAGTCAGTTGTATGGTGCCCAACTCGCTTGGACCCGGGGAATTGCTTCTACACTATGGTACTGAAGCACAAAAAGACCGATATCTCCCAGGCCTTGCCAAAGGTGAAGAAATTCCATGTTTTGGACTCACCAGTCCTGAAGCCGGTTCGGATGCAGGCGCTATTCCAGATACAGGGGTCGTCTGTTATGGCACCTTTGAGGGACAACAAGTGCTCGGCTTAAACATGAATTTCTCTAAACGCTGGATTACCCTTGCACCGATTGCCACTGTCATTGGTCTGGCATTTAAGTTATACGATCCAGATGGCTTATTGGGAGATAAAAATAAAACGGAATATGGCATCACCTGCGCGCTGCTACCGGCGAGTCATGACGGTGTCGTTACAGGCCCACGTCATAATCCAGGCTCACCGTTTATGAATGGGACAGTTGAAGGCAAAGATGTCTTTATCCCCTTAGATTGGATCATTGGTGGGATTGAAAATGCCGGCAAAGGCTGGCGTATGCTAATGGAATGTTTAGCGGTCGGTCGTGGTATTTCACTCCCTGCATTGTCAACGGCAGCTGGAGAAATGGCATATTTAAATGTCGGTGCATTTGCCAAAGTTCGTCAGCAGTTTAAAATTTCTGTAGGTAATTTTGAAGGTGTACAGGAAGCTTCGAGTGATATCGCATCAGATGCTTATATGCTTGAAGCATTTCGCTATTTTGTGACTTGTGGTTTAAACCAAGGCGGCAAACCTGCTGTAATGACTGCAATGGCCAAATACTATGCCACTGAAACCATGCGTAAAGTAGTTAATCACGGCATGGACATCGTCGGTGGACGTGCCGTGCAAATGGGACCTCGTAATTTTTTAGCTTTGAATTATCAGGCCATTCCTGTGTCAATTACTGTCGAAGGTGCCAATATTCTAAGTCGCTCTTTGATGATTTTTGGACAAGGCTCCATGCGTTGTCATCCATATTTATTTGAAGAGCTGCAATTACTTCAAGCCGAAGATAAAAACGCTGCACTCAATACATTCAACGAAATGCTCTTTAAGCACTTGGGCTATACTTTTAACCGAACTGCACGTGCCTTTGCTTATGCGTTCACTGGTGGCCCATCAGACTCACCTGCTTCAGCAGATGAATTTAGCCGCCCCTACTATAAAAAAATTAATCGATTCAGTGCCGATTTCGCGCTGACTGCAGATATGTGTCTTGGCCTTTTAGCCGGCGATATTAAACGTAAAGAAATGCTCTCTGGCCGACTTGCAGACATTCACTCTTATTTATTTATAGCAACGGCTATTCTTAAATATTATGAACAAGGTCAAAGAAGCGAAGCTGAACAATTACATGCTCAACTTGCATTAGATAAAGCTTTGTACAATGTTGAAGAAGCTTTCCAGGGCTTATTTGACAACTTCCCAATGCGGCTGGCAGCAAGCGTAGTAAAAATCATCTGCTTTCCGTTTGGACGAGTTGTTGCTAAACCGACAGACCGTTTAAAACGTGAAGTTGCCACTCAAATGATGCTAGACAATACTTTCCGCCAAGAACTGAAAAAGCACGTGTATTACAGCACAGCAGCAGATGAAGTTTCTGGTCGTATGGAAAATGCCTTTTTACAATTGTTGAAAATTGAACCGCTGTGGAACCAATTTAAAAAAGCTGAATCTAAAGGCCAATTCAAAGGTTTAACTTTTGAAGCACATATAGCCGATGCAATTGCACAAAAATTCATTACAGCCTCTGAAGCTGAACAGCTCAGCACTTACAACATTCAACGTTATGACAGCATGCTCACAGATGTATTTGACATGCAGCTCATCCACGAACTTGAGTTATCCAATCCACATTTAACCGTTACACCAGAAGTGAAAAAGCAACAACACACCGATGATGAACCAGAAGCCTTCCTGCGTTATTAATCAGCTTCTGCATCGCTTTTAAGCTTTATTTTTCTCAAAATAAAAGCCATTCCACTGTTAAACAATGGGATGGCTTTTTTATACGACCATCAGCCAATGGTATCGCAGAGTCAAAGGTATAGGCTGTACTGCAAAATTACATCACAGAGGGTTTGCTACATGTCACAACAAGATTATGAAAATGGCTTAAAAGTTCGTACTGAAGTTATGGGTGAAAGTTTCGTCAAACGTGCGCAAGATAATACCGTGCCATTTACTCAACCTTTGCAAGATTGGATTAATGAGCATGCATGGGGTTCAACTTGGCAACGCGAAGGTGTTTTACCCCGCAAATATCGCTCACTGATTACCATTGCCTTTTTAACTGCACAAAAAAGTCCGACAGAACTCAAAGGTCATGTCCGAGGGGCTTTAAATAATGGGGCGACTGTAGATGAAATTCAGGAAGTGTTACTTCATAGTTTGCCATATTGTGGCGCACCAGCAACTCAAGAAGCCTTTCGTGCAGCGCTTGAAGTGATTAACGACTATCAAAAATCTGAATAAGATACTGCGTTATAAAACGGCTTTAGAAAACTGCGATTATCGTGGTTTTCTAAAGGGTTTCATCTTGTTTTTAACTTACGACCTTAAATGCAGTGAATCCCGAATCAAATCCAGTAGACATTAAAATTATAGAAGAATTCATTCACTTCAAATCGAACTTGATATCCCAATTCTGTAAGCTCAGCAGATAAACTTCGAATCTCTTCTAAAGCTAAATGCTTGGGTAAAACCGTAAATACGGCGGTATTCCCCTGTTTGGCATTTTCCTCAATCAGCAAAGCCAAACGTGTCTTATATAAGGCGATATCTAAATTGGCTTGACTGGATAAAAATTTGGCATATTCTGCGGGTAAAAAGCTCATATTCTTATACGCTTATCTAATTATTATTGCTTATAAATTAAGCCAAATTCAGCAAAGCGTGCAATGCATTTTTGTAATTGATATTTCAATTTCAAAGCGCATTGTTTGGCCCAAACGATGCACTTAAAAGCGATGTGCAAAAAAGGAACTCAAAAAAAATCCCTCAGGAAGAGGGATTTTCTATACTAACGTGGTAATGGAATATATTGCGAGTCACTGTTTTGAGTTTGCGGTTTACGCTCTCCTACTTGTACCGGCAATGTCATCGCCTTACCATCTCGCTCAATATCAATTTGCATAGTGCTCAATGGCGCTTGCTGTGCAACGTAATTGATTAAATGTGAGGTCGAGGTAATCAGCTCATTATTCACTTTCATGATTTTATCACCACGTTTTAAACCTGCTTGTGCTGCAGGTCCATTACGAATGACATCTGCAACAATCACACCATTCACACGTGGATCTAAAATATTTTCTTGTTTAATTGGAAGTAAACTAATACCTAACCAACCACGTACCACTCGCCCATCTTTTAAAATAGCGTTCAGCACTTGTTGGCACACTTTTGCAGGAATGGCAAAACCAATCCCCAAAGAGCCACCTGACTGCGAGAAGATCGCGGTATTTACACCAATTAAGTTCCCTGCAACATCAATTAAAGCACCACCAGAGTTACCGGGGTTGATCGCCGCATCTGTTTGAATAAAGTCTTCGTAAGTGTTGATTCCCAAATCTGAACGACCTGTAGCTGAGATAATCCCTTGTGTAACCGTCTGACCTACGCCAAAAGGGTTACCAATCGCTAGGACGACATCACCGACTTCATTGCCACTTAGCTTAAATGGCAAAACCGGTAATTGACTCATTTCAATCTTAATCACAGCTAGGTCTGTATCTGGGTCTGTACCCACAACTTTCGCTTCAGCACGACGACCATCATGTAAAGCCACAACGATCTGATCGGCCTGTGCGATCACGTGGTTATTCGTCAAAATATAGCCATCTGGACGAACAATCACACCTGAACCTAAACTATTTTCGTTTTGATTAGTTTGATCTGGAAGTTGATTACCAAAAAACTCACGGTAAACCGGATCATTTAATAAAGGATGATCCAATTGTTTCACTTTTTGCGTAGTGAAAATATTGACAACCGCTGGCGCAGCAACTTTTACCGCAGCACTATACGAAACTACACCGCCTGTACGCGACGTATCAATGAGGGGCTCAACCTTTTCTGCAGGTAATTTCACCCCATCAGGCGTTACAGGCGCTTTTGGCTTCTGCAGCTGCTGCCAGCCCAAAAAGCCCAAAATTACGATAATCAGCAGCACCCAAGGTAACCATGTAAAGTTCCGGCGCACGTTTATATCCTCTAAATTTTATAATTCATTGATGGCTAAATAATTTATATCGTATTCTAATGTAATATTTTCAACAAATTTATAAATAAACACAGAGATTTGTGATTCTTTAGTTACAATTTAAACAATAATGAATTTTGATACATCTCTTTGAGATTTTGGACAGTATATGGCTCAGTTAAGTGAAATTATTCAATGGTGTGACAGCACACTCAACGCACATGAATTTAAGGACTATGCTCCCAATGGTTTGCAAATTGAAGGCTCAGCAGAAGTGCATAAAATTTTATGTGCAGTTACCGCATCACAAACAGCAATTGAGGCAGCGATAGCAGCAAATGCTGATTTATTATTGGTACATCATGGTTATTTTTGGAAAGGTGAAGCTTACCCAATCACAGGTATGCGCGGCAAACGCATCAAAAGCCTGATCAAAAACGATATTTCACTCGTTGGTTATCACTTACCTTTAGATAGTCACCCTACTTTAGGTAATAATGCAGCGATAGCTGATTTGCTTGAATTAGAAAATATTGAAGCTTTAGATCCTACTGAACGCAATCCTATTGGCAATGTTGGCTATTTAAAACAAGCCATGACTCCAGCAGCGTTTAAAGACTTCGTTTCTGAAAAATTAGGATTTGATGCCATTCACCTGCCTGCAGATAAACCATCTATTCAAAAAATTGGTTTTTGTACGGGCGGCGCACAGGAATTTATTGGCAAAGCGGCTGCATTAGATTGTGATGCGTACATTTCAGGTGAAGTGAGTGAACGTACTTTTTACGAGGCTGAAGAATTAAACGTGCATTATTATGCATGTGGACATCATGCAACCGAGCGTTATGGTGTACAACGACTCGCGAAAGCTATTTCAGAACAGTTCAATATTGAGTATAGTTATTTCGAATTAAATAACCCGATTTAATTTAAATCGTCTTGGTCTTTGGCTCAGTCCTTATACGTATATTTTCAGGCTTTATTCTGTATTGTTATTTATAAGCAATGCGCATTTTACTGCAAGAATCTATTACAATAACGGCACTTAATGTCAAAACCCAGCAAAATGCAAGGAATTGAAAACATGACAACGATTACTTTACCAGCGTTACCTTACGGTTACGAAGATCTTGCTCCTCACATCAGCAAAGAAACTTTAGAATACCATCACGACAAACACCACAATACTTATGTGGTTAACCTAAACAAAGCAATTGAAGGTACTGACCTTGCTGGCAAAACTTTAGAAGAAATCATCACTGCTGTTAAAGGCGATGCTTCTAAAGCTGGTATCTTCAACAATGCAGCTCAAGTATGGAACCACACATTCTACTGGAACTGTATGGCTAAAAACGGTGGCGGTAAAGCTACTGGCGCTTTAGCAGCTAAAATCGACGAAGCTTTTGGTTCTTACGAAAAATTCGCTGAAGAATTTGCAAATGCTGCTGCAACTCAGTTCGGTTCAGGTTGGGCTTGGTTAGTTGCTGACGAAGTAAACGGCAACCTTTCTATCCTTAAAACTTCAAATGCTGACACTCCACTTGCTCACGGTAAAGTTGCTGTGTTGACTATCGACGTTTGGGAACACGCTTACTACATCGATTTCCGCAACGCTCGTCCTAAATACATCTCTACTTTCTTAGAAAGCCTAGTGAACTGGGACTATGCAAACGCTAAGTATGCAGGTCAAGCTGCTGGCGTTGAAAAATAAGTTTTAAAACTTATTCTAAAGTCAAAAAAATCACCCTTTTAGGGTGATTTTTTATGCTTTAAATATCATACTGCCACAACAACCAATACTACACAAAAGAATGAATCAAGAGCCATTACTAGGGTCTGTTGACATTTGTTGATTAAAAAAATAGCGAGATAGTAAAATTAAATCGCCAAACCCAATTTTACACTCGCTATGCCTCGAACAATGCTAAATGATCAACACTGGTCCAAGTTACTTGC
>NZ_VOYW01000046.1:0-21173 GCF_013420085.1 Acinetobacter sp. YH12027 | reverse complement strand
CAAGTAACTTGGACCAGTGTTGATCATTTAGCATTGTTCGAGGCATAGCGAGTGTAAAATTGGGTTTGGCGATTTAATTTTACTATCTCGCTATTTTTTTAATCAACAAATGTCAACAGACCCTAATCTAACTTAGAAATCAAAAGTCACACCAACTTTATAGGTACGGTCTGCACCAATCGTGGCAAAGTTTTCATTAAATACGCCCTCCCAATATTTTTTATTGGTCACATTGTCGACATTTGCCATAAATGTTGTAGATACACCACCTAAATTTGTTTTATAACGTGCACCTAAATCCACTGTCGTGAAATCAGGTAATTGTAAGGTATTTGCTGAATCAACATATTGTTCACCTACATAGTTTACTCGACCATTCACAGATAAACCGTCGAGTAAAGGTAAGGCATAATCCAAACCAATTGTCGCTGTAAGATCTGGCATACCTAGAAGCTCATTGCCTTTATTGCCTAATGCTTTGGTATATTCCGTATCAAGATAAGCCATGTTACCTAATATCGTTAAACCATCACGAACTTGTCCTGAGAAACTCCATTCAATGCCTCGAGCACTTGTTTCTGCACCATCAGTAGTCGCCCCATCAATTACCATTGTGTCAGGCTTTTTAATCTCATACAAAGCAAGTGTATTTAACCATGATCCATTTTGGTATTTAGCACCCACTTCATATTGTTCGGTTTTAAAAGGTGCAAAAGTTTTTCCAAAATTCAGATCACTTTCATCTGTAACTGTTTTACCTTGACTCAAACCCTCTACATAATTGGCATATAAAGAAAGATTTTCACCAAAAGGTTTAACTACAAGACCTAAACTAGGTGACCAAGCATTTTCTTCATAACGCCAATCAGCACTATTTTTACGTTGTGAACTAAAATTCTTCAAATCCATATCTTGGTAACGTAAACCGAGAATAAATTGAAGTTTGTCTTGAAGTAATGAAATTTGATCACTCAAAGTATAACTTGCAAACGTATTGTCATTTAATGGCATGACACTTGGTGCGACCGCCATTAATCCATTTTGACCGGGGTTATATAAGTTAGTTGAATATCCACTGGATGTAGCAGGGTTATGCTGATCTGTCTGAATATTAAGATAATCTGCTCGAAGACCTAATTTGTGTGAAACAATACCCGTATTAAATTTATAATCACCGCCAATATTTGCGGATGTATTTTTAAAGTGCGCGTATTGACCATAAGTCTGTGTAGTCGCATCACCTTGTTCATTATTCAGAACCATACGTGTGCCAAATACAAAGCCTTTATATTTTTTATCTGCATAACCGGCACCAGCAAAGATATTTGCATTCGGTGTTAATGCATATTTCGCTTTTAAACCAACAAACTTACTATCTATTTGAGTATCTGAATCATTAAAATAATTTAACCCACCTTCCGGTGCCGCAATCACTTTTTTAATCTTTGCAAACGAAACCATGGCTGGTGAACCATTTTCACGATTTTCATGTATTGCATAGGCATCAAAATTTACTTGTAATTGATCTGTAGTATAGTCTGCACCAATTGAAGCTAGTGCTTTAGTATCTTCCTCTCTATCAATATTACGTTCACCTTGGCCATAGACTAAATTCGTGCGAACACCAAATTTTTTCAGCTCACCGAAACGGCGTGAAACATCGAGATGACTTTGGTAATAACCTTCATCTTCTAGAGTAGAAGTCAGTCTAGTTAAATCTTCATGTGCACGTTTAGGCGTAATATTAATCACACCACCAACCCCTCCATTAGGTGCCATCCCAGCGACCAAGGCATTTGGCCCCTTCAATACCATTACAGCCTCTAAGGTTTCTGTGGGTACACGACTGACCGGTGCCATTCCGTATAAACCATCTAAAGCAATTTCATCACCATGCACACCAAATCCACGAATTTGGAAATTTTCATATAAATGCCCCTGATTCGTGGTCATACGAATACTCGCATCATTTTTTAAAACTTGTGCTACAGTTGACGCTTGCTGTTCTTCAATCAGTTTTTCACTATATGCTGTTACGCTAAACGGCGTATCAACAATTTTTTTACTTCCCAGTGCACCAAGGTCTGTCTGCGCTTTCAATTTTCCATTTGCAAGCTGCTTTTCCGCTGGCACCTCAACTTCAATTGTCTCTAGTACTGTTGTATCCGATGCAAGCGCAGATGTTGCCCCTCCAACACCGAGTAGCACCATAGTTATAGAACGTACTAAGTGTGTTTTTGCAAAATTATTCATCATTTCAAGATTAGTTTTATTTGAATAAGAATCATTATTATATTTAGAATAATTCTTAACTACATCATGAATCCCGATGAATATATTTTTTTAATGAAAAATATAAATATTCATTTTTTATAAATTGTAGATAAAATAAATGTAAATATTTGTTTTTTAATTAATATTATAAAAATTAAATCAAAAACTGTGTATGTTCAATTAAAGCTCTAAGGCAAATAAATGATTAATTAATATACAAATAGTTTGAATTTTTACATGGTTAATTGCCACATGAATAGATAAATCCTTTTACATCCAACGATTATTTAAAAGTAAATAACGCTTTTGCGTTAGTGCCTTTTAGCCAAATTTAAATCTCCTTTTTTAAATTTTTAACAAAAAAAAGCGACTCAAAAGAGCCGCTTTTTTCTAACCGAAGTTAAACTCAAATTATTGAGCTTGACCAGGTTGAGCCACTACAGTACGGCTACCAGAAATCGTAGCGAATACGCGACGGTTCATAGCACGGCCTTCTTTAGTGTTGTTGTCAGCGATCGGTTGATCCCACGCGAAACCTTGAGTAGATAAACGAGCTGGGTCAACGTTGTATTCGTTAACAAGTGAAGATTTAACAGAGTTAGCACGAGCTAGTGATAAACGTTCGTTTAGAGCACGTGGACCAGTGTTATCTGTGTGACCTTCGATGTTAGCTGTAGCATTAGGGTATTCACCTAATTTTTCAGCAACTTTAGCGATTTCAGGTTTGTATTGATCTTTGATGTTAGATTTGTTTGTATCAAAGAACACACGAAGTTCCATGTTAAGATCTTCAGTCAACTCTTGAGGAGCTGGAGCAACTGGAGCAACTGGAGTTACAGGAGCAACTTCAACTACAGGAGCAGCAGGTTTCAAGTGACCGCCAAGAACTACGTTAAGACCAGCTAAAGCTGTGTAGTTCCAGAAATCTTCATCGATGTTGTAAGTAGCACGAGCTTCAGTACGTAGAGATAAAGCATCGTTTAAGCGCCAGAAAGCACCTAAACCAGCATTACCCAAAGTACCTTCTTCACTAGTACCACGAGCTTGTGCAGATGGAGCTAAACCACGAGCAGCAGCTTCGTCAAATTTGTATTTGTAGTGACCAGCACCTAACAATACATATGGCTTAACTTTGCTGTCATAGTTTTTAGTGATCAAATCAGAAGTAGCATAGAAGTTACCATTGATTTGAGTTTGTTTGTATTCGCCGAAATCAACGTCTACATCACCTTTAACTTGGTTATATTCAGCTTCGAAACCTAACCATGGAGTTAATTCAACACCAAGTGCTGCACCAACAAACAAGTCATCTTGTAGCTCAGGACTTTCAGTTAAGTTACCACGGCTGTTGTTGTGTTGAGAATCTTGGAAAGTGTAACCAAGCATTAATGGAGTAACAGTTACGCCTGCGTTTGCAGCTGCTAAAGGAGCAGCTACGAGCATTGCTAATGCAATACGACTCATTTTCATGGATTTATCCTCCAGAGATAACAATTGTTGTTCAAGCTCAAGCCGAAAAATTGGCTATCCTGAGATAGGCTTTCTTATACCCCAGTTTTTTTTTTAAGCTATTCACGCTGAATCATACAAACACTTTATTCTTTTTCCAAGTGCTTGATTAATCTAATCAAGTAAATTATTGACAAAATTACTTACAATTTCCGTTGTAATTCGGTAAATTTTTACTCAATTTTGAGCAGTGAATCGCCTATTGTCACTTGCTATTTTCATTTTAACAGCTTTATCTAAAATTGAGTAATAAAATTCTATACTCAAAATTAATATCGCCATTAAAAACACATATAACATTAGACATATAAAAATAATATTAAATTTTGGATTAAATCAATGCTTTACAATAAAGAAACCGGCTTTACGTTATTTGAACTTTTGGTCTCAATTGCGATTATGGTCATTATCGTGACGATAGCTTTACCACATTTCAACAATTTAATGGCGCAGCGAGAAGCGAATAACATCAAATTGACTATTCAGAATCACAATGCATTCGCACGGGCTCAGGCCACTATTTATCATTCCAATATTGTGATTTGTCCTAGTCTTAACTTTAAACTTTGCCAACCTAACAACTGGAACAGTGGTCTGATCATATTTATTGACAGTAATAAAAACCGTCAAGTCGACGCAAATGAAAAAATATTGCTGCAAGATAAACTCAATTTAAAATATGGCGATCTGTATTGGCGTGGGACTCTACACATTCCAAGTCTCACCTTTCAGGCTAGCTCCGGTTTACCCAATGGTTCAAATGGTAGTTTCTACTACTGTTCGAAATCAACGCTTCAACCGATCCGAGCAGTCTTAAGTCGAATGGGACATATCCGATTTGAAAACCCAACCAGTTGCTAATTTGAGAACCGGTGAGTCCAAAGCAGCCTTTTAAATTTGCTTTATTCCTGTTCAATTTTACTTATACTGCTGACGTATTCAAAAATTAATGTATAAGAAAATGGAGACATGTAATGACTGATATCGTCATCGTGAATGGTGCCCGTACAGCAATGGGTGGTTTTCAAGGGAGTTTAGCCGCTGTCACTGCACCAGAATTAGGCGCAGTTACGATTAAAGCAGCCATCGAACGCGCGGGTTTACAACCGACAGATGTTGAAGAAGTCATTATGGGCTGTGTGCTTCCGGCTGGCCTGAAACAAGGTCCTGCCCGTCAAGCGATGCGTAAAGCCGGTCTTCCAGATTCAACTGGTGCCGTAACCATCAACAAGCTGTGTGGTTCAGGTATGAAGGCCGTGATGCAAGCGGCAGATATGATTAAGGCAGGTTCGGCTCAAGTCGTAGTTGCAGGTGGTATGGAGTCTATGACCAATGCCCCTTATGTTTTGACCAAAGCACGAGCTGGCTACCGTATGGGCCACGGTGACGTTAAAGATCATATGTTCTTAGATGGTTTAGAAGATGCAGAAACGGGCCGACTCATGGGTTCTTTTGCACAAGACATGGCGAACACTAAAGGCTATACACGCGAACAAATGGATGACTTTGCCATCCGCTCACTTAAACGTGCGCAAACTGCAATTACTGAGGGTTATTTTGCTGACGAAATCGTGCCTGTCACTGTTTCGAGTCGTAAAGGCGATGTGATTATCGATAAAGACGAACAGCCTTTTAACGCCAATATCGAAAAAATTCCAACGCTGCGCCCTGCTTTTGCTAAAGATGGAACGATTACCGCTGCCAATGCCAGTTCTATTTCTGATGGCGCATCTGCTTTAGTTTTAACATCAGCAGATCAAGCTTCAGCAAAAGGTTTAAATCCGCTCGCAAAAATTGTGGCTTATGCATCAAATTCACAGCATCCTTCAGAATTTACTATTGCACCTGTGGGCGCAATTCAAAAAGTTCTAGATAAATCGGGTTGGAATGTTGCTGATGTCGATTTATGGGAAATTAATGAAGCTTTTGCCATGGTCACGATGTGCCCAATTGATGAATTTAAATTAGATGCTGAAAAAGTAAATATCAATGGTGGTGCTTGTGCGCTTGGACATCCAGTTGGTTCTACAGGTTCACGCATTATATTAACGCTGATCCATGCATTAAAACGCACAGGTGGTAAACGCGGTATTGCAGCACTGTGTATTGGTGGCGGTGAAGCGACTGCTGTGGCGATTGAATTGCTTTAATCCTCTGCTGGCTCCCTTCACAAAGGGCGATTTAGAGGGATTATTCTTTAATCCTCCCCTAACCCCTCCTTTAATAAAGGATGGAGACTGAAAATCCCTCTGTAAGAGGGATTTTTTATGCTTACATTTTAGACATAAATTGTTCACATACAGGTCAGCCAAGGTTCTTAAAATAAATGTCGACATAATAAAAATGGATGACCTTTATGCAGCTCAATCACTACTTGAATTTTCAAGGCAATACCGAAGCAGCCTTTAATTTTTATCGTTCTGTATTTGGTGGAGAATTCCTCAATGTGATGCGTTATGGCGATATGCCTGCCGAGGAAGGCATTTCACTATCCGATGCAGATCGGCAAAAGATTATGCATATTTCCCTGCCAATCAATGAATTTACCGTGCTGATGGCCTCAGATGTCAACGAACAATTTTGTGCACAAACCAATCAACCCTTTACCTTAGGCAGCAATCACTATATTTCGATTAATTTAGAAAGCAGTGAACAAGCTGAAGCCAAACGACTGTTTGATGCATTGTCCAAAGGTGGCTCTATAGAAATGCCTCTCGAAAAGACCTTTTGGGGTGCGCTGTATGGCGCATTTACCGATCAGTTCGGTATTAAATGGATGGTGAATTGCCAACTTGAAGACCAATGATCATTGTTACAAATTTTTCTAGAAATAAAAAAGCCTCCAAAAGGAGGCTTTTTTATTCAATCAAGGTACTTAAGCACCAGTTTGATAATGCGCTTGCGGCACTGCAGTTGAAGCTTGATATGGATTGGTAAAATCACCTAAGCCAGCAGCAGCTTCAGCAATATCTTTACCTTCTTTCACTACAAAAGTATCGAAACCTGAACGCTTCATGTAGTTCAACACATCTTTGAATACATCACCTGTTGCACGTAGCTCGCCTTGAAAACCTTGGCGACGTAACAACGCAGCAAATGAATAGCCACGACCATCGTTAAAACCAGCAAACTCGATAAAGATTGCATCTAACTGATCAAGCGGGAATTCATTGGTTTCAGGTGAAGCATCCACCGTTACGAAAAGTGCTTTTTTACCAGACACATTCGCAAGTTGATCTAACTGCTCAACTGTTAAAACCACGTCACCCTGTGGCAACACACCATCTTCACCAATGACTTGGTAAGTATTGTCTGCAATCGAGCCATCTTTAGAGAGGACTTGTAGTGCTGTATTAAGCATATGCACGCTCCTTAAATGGTTGGATGCCAACACGGCGGTAAGTATCAATAAACTCTTCGCCTTCTGCACGAAGGTCTAGATAAGTATTTAAGATTTCTTCAATGATGTCTGGTACAACTTCGGCTGCAAATGATGGGCCTAAGATGTCACCAATTGATGCATCATGGTCGGCATTACCACCCAAAGTGATTTGATAGAACTCAGCACCCTTTTTATCTACACCTAAAATACCGATATTACCGACATGGTGGTGACCACACGCATTCATACAACCAGAGATGTTCAGATCCAATTTACCTAAATTGTAAATGGTATCTAAGTCATCAAAACGACGAGAGATCGCTTCAGAAATTGGAATCGATTTCGCATTTGCCAATGAACAGAAATCACCACCTGGGCAGCAAATGATGTCGGTTAAGAACCCAATATGCGCACGTGCAAGATTATGTTGATCAAGGATTTTCCATAGATCAAACAAATCTTTTTGCGGTACATCAACAAGCGCAATGTTTTGCTCATGTGTGGTACGGAACTCACCAAAGGTATATTTGTCAGCCAAGTCAGCAATCAGGTTCATTTCTTCAACAGTCATATCGCCCGGTGCAATACCCGCACGTTTCAAAGAAATCGTAACGATGCGGTAACCTTTGACTTTATGTGCATTGGTGTTGATGTTGAACCATTGTTTAAATTTCGGCTCTGCGGCAAATTGCTCTGCGAAATCTTCATCCGCATAATCTTGGTAATCAAATGGTGTGAAGTTCTCATCCATTTTCGCCAAGGTATCAGCATCGATTTTTAACGTTTTGATGGTATGTGCAAATTCAGCTTCAACTTTCTCTGCAAATACTTCTGGTGTTAATGCTTTCACCAAAATTTTGATACGCGCTTTATATTTGTTATCACGACGACCGTGTAAGTTGTATACACGAAGTACCGCTTCTAAATAAGCAATCAAATCTTCACGTGGCAAGAAGTCACGAATAAAGCTACCAATCACTGGGGTACGGCCTAAACCACCACCAACTTTGATTTTATAGCCAATCTCGCCTGCTTCATTTTTCACGATATACACACCGATATCATGGAAAGACGTTGCCGCACGATCAGTTTCTTCCAGTGCTGAAACTGCAATCTTGAACTTACGTGGCAAGAAAGCGAATTCTGGGTGGAAAGTTGACCATTGACGAATCAATTCACACGTTGGGCGTGGGTCAGCAATTTCACCTGCAACCACACCTGCATATTGGTCAGTGGTTGTGTTACGAATACAGTTACCCGAAGTTTGAATCGCATGCATTTGAACAGATGCGAGCTCTTGTAACATATCAGGCACATTTTCTAGTGCAGGCCAGTTAAACTGAATGTTTTGACGAGTAGATACGTGCGCATAACCACGGTCATAGTCCTGAGCCAATGACGCAATTTTACGTAATTGTTTAGAATTCATCAGGCCATAAGGTACTGCAATACGTAGCATCGGTGCATAACGTTGTACATAAAGGCCGTTTTGAAGACGCAGTGGACGGTATTCATCTTCCGTCAATTTACCTGCTAAATAACGTTCCGTTTGATCACGGAACTGTGCAACACGTTCATTAACCAGTTGCTGGTCAAAATCAGTATATAAATACATGGCGTACAGCTAGTAATTTCTATTATAACAATGCACAGCATAACGAGATTTCATCTATCAAGAAAATGCGTTTTTTACATATTTAATAGCGATTTTATTGATAAGACTGTCGCAATTTCACTGATATAGCGGATTTCGGTCCTTTACTTTTTATTTATTAATATATTGAATTATTTCTCCATTACTTAGCATAAATTTACATAAAGAATTTAAGCCAATAAAAAGCCCGATAAATCGGGCTTTTTATTTAGCGATGTAAAATCACTTATTTTTTATCTGGTAACGCATACGCAACAAGGTAATCACCAAGTTTTGTACCAAATGAACCATGACCACCAGCCATGATCACAACATATTGTTTACCATTTGCTTCATAAGTCATTGGAGTCGCTTGACCACCTGCGGGTAGACGACCTTCCCACAAAGTATCACCATTCGTTACATTGATTGCACGGATATAGTTATCTTGTGTTGCGCCTACAAACATGACATTACCAGCAGTCGAGATTGATCCACCAAGACCCGGTACACCAATTTTCACAGCAGGTAATTGGAACAATTTCGGTAAACTATCACGAATTGTACCAATACGTTTTTTCCAGACCACTTCATGTGTATTTAAATCTACACCTGCAGTAAAGCCCCATGAAGGTTGTTTACAAGGTAAGCCAAGTGGTGACAAGAAGGCTTTGATTTCCACACCATAAGGTACGCCATACATCGGTTGCACGCCTTGTTCAGTACCTGCACCTTTCGCAGTTTGCTCACGGTTTGGATCTGTAGGAATCAACTTAGTCACAAATGGTAAGCCAATTGGGTTCATCACAGCAACTTGACGGTCTTGGTTCACCGACATACCACCCCATTCGAATACCCCAAGGTTACCTGGGAATACCAATGTGCCATTTTCAGAAGGTGGTGTATAAATACCGTCGTAGTTTAATGATTTGAAATACACACGACACATCAACTGGTCAAACATAGTGGCACCCCACATTTGTTTATCAGTCAATTTATCTTTTGGTGCTAAATCAAAATCAGAGAACGGTTGAGTTGCAGAATAATGCTCACCTTTAGTTTGTGGTCCACGTTTTACAGTTTGTGGAACCGCTTTTTCGGTGATTGGTACAATCGCTTTACCGGTACGACGGTCAAGGACGAATGCATTACCTGTTTTGGTTAAGACATAGATCGCAGGAACAGTATTACCTGATTTATCTTTGATATCTGCCAATGAAGGTTGTGATGGTACATCCATATCCCACAAATCATGATGTGTGGTTTGGAAATTCCAAATTAATTTACCTGTTGATGCATTTAATGCCAACATTGAGTTTGCATAGCGTTCATCTAATGGCGTACGGTGACCACCGAAGATATCCGGAGTACCCACACCTGTTGGCACATAAACGATGTCAAGTTTTTCGTCATATGCTAAAGGTGCCCATGCATTCGGTGAGGCTACAGAGTATTTTTGACCTTCACCTGGCATGGCATTTGGATCTTGCGCCCCTGTATCAAAGATCCACAATAATTCACCGGTATTGACATCATAACCACGGATGACACCAGATGGCTCTTTAGTCGAGAAGTTATCAGTTGTTGAGCCGCCAATCACAATGGTTGTGCCAGTAACCACTGGAGGTGAAGTTGGGATATAACCACCCGGATACGGATAAGGCATATCTTTTTGTAGATCGACTTCGCCGTTATGACCAAAATCACTACATGCTTTACCTGTGTCAGCATTGACTGCAACCAAACGACCATCATTTACAGGCAAGATCACTTTGCGCGGACATTCAGTAGAAGTCGAGCGTTTGTTCTCTAAGCTTTTTGCAAACTGAGTGGTATTTGCAGCGTCAAAATAAGACACACCACGACATGTTAAATGTTGATAGGTATTGTCCGCTTTAAGTTTAGGATCGAATGCCCATTTTTGTTTACCTGTCGCAGGATCAAGTGCAATTAAACGTTGGTGAGTTGTACACATAAACATGTCATTGCCGACTTTAATCGGAGTGACTTGGTTTGTGGTTTCACCTGAGTCATTTTCTGTTGGTAACTCACCTGTACGGAAAGTCCATGCTACTTCTAAATCTTTAACGTTGTCGCTATTGATTTGGGTGAGTGGAGAATAACGTACACCACCTTGTGTACGACCATAGGCAGGCCAATCTTCAGGAGCAATACCCTCAATCGCTTTGGCTGTTTGAGGTTGTGCATTTTTAATTTCACCGTGAATTTCTTGCGGATCATTAAAAATTGAATAGATCATCACGATAATCGCAATCACCAGTGTGCCTGATAATGTAATTTTCGCAGTTTTGCCATTTTCCATACCGCGTGTCACGGCAGGAATCAGTAACCAAAGGCCCAATAAGCCTAAAATATCAAAACGCGGTGCAAGTGCCCAAAAGTCAGAACCTGCCTCCCAAAGTCCCCAAATCACTGTACCCAGCATCAACGCTGCATAAATGTATAAAGAACTGTTTTGAATTTTTCTTAAGTATATTGCTGAAGCCAGCATTAACAGGCCGGCGATAATGTAGTACCAAGAACCGCCAAGGACTGCCAGCCAGATACCACCAATCAATAGAACTAAGGCGAAAATTGCCATCACAACGACGGTAAATGTTCGCATCCCAGTTCCGGTAGATGGGTTGCTCATGTTGACCACCTCTATTGTCGAATGTTGTATTTGGTGCGTGAAACACATTCAACACACCACCGTTTTTATGTCGCAAAGAGAAGTTGTTACAAAAACAATTCAAGGGGAAATATCGTAATTTTTCTCAGAATTACCGAATTGCTTTTATAAGAACTCTAATTTGACATCAATTAAAATGCTGTTTGAAATTTGATACCGCCGACCCACGCATTCTCACCATTTTTGTAAGCACCGACGTGACGGATATATTGAATATTTGGACGAATAGTCAGCCAGTTTGCTGCATGAATACCGTAGTAAATCTCTGCGTCATACTCTTCACTTTGTAGACCGCGTGCATCAACGCTGTTATTGGCAATATTGGCATCATTCACATCATCATTAATGCTGATACGACCTAAACCAATCGCAATTTCATCCTGAGGACGTGCATCGAATGCACCTTTGTAGACCAAGCCAATGTTTTGCATATCACTCACATTATTGGTGTCTGAGTCATGCACGGTGACATTCACAAAACCGCTTAAGCCACGTGAAGCATCGTCTTTGTGCGCTGTCAGTTGTTGTTTCGCCACAATCCAACCACCTTGATGGTGATCTTTTTCATTTATTGGGCTATCAATGACATCGGCATCAGCGGTACTGTAGTAGTAACCTGCACGGTATTCACCCGGAAGCTTTTGTGTCCCCACTTTTGGAGTCCACACTACTTCAGCAGGAATAATCGCACCTTTTGAACCATCGGTACTCAAGTTCCAACCTTTACCACGTTTTAGATTTTCAGGGTTGTATTCATAAACCCCGACTTGTGCATAGAGTTCAGGCTGAATGTTATATTTCACGCGAGCAGCCCATTGGCTGACTGGCCAGTTGTACCATTGGTCACCGACCCAGTTACCCACTTGTGAACCACAAAGTGCTAAGTTTTGAAAGTCACAGTCAAAGCTGTTGAAATCTTCACCTTCACCAAAACGACCGACTTTAATATCTAATTTTTGGTCTAAGAATTTTTTCTTGATCCAAAAATCAGTCAAACGCCAAGTTTGACCACGACCCCACACTTCTTGTGTTGCACTTAAATGACCATTTAATGCATCTGAAGTTTGAGACAATGAACGACCATTACGTTCAGTGATATTGATTTGCGCTTCGGTATCTTTCCAACCCGCAATTTTTTCTAAATCGAGATGTGCCCCGATCGCGAATTGGTCCGCATATTCAGTGCCATGACCAGAAGCATGCTTTGCATCTAACAAAGTGGCTAATTCGCCACCATAACTAAAACTAAAATCGTAACCTTTCTGTTGGAGAGCTGTTCGTTGACCGTTCCAATCACCGAACATCCATGGGCTTTCAGAACTGAAAGCATCTGCAGTAGTTGCCGCTTGGGTTGCTGAACCCGCAAGCATTATTCCGAGGCTAAGATATAAAGATCCAAGTTCACTCACAGCTATTTTCATTTGGAGACCTATATACCAATTATGTTAATAGTTCATATAATACTCTCACATTTGTATAATTTATTTATTTTTTTATTAACAACACTCAATATTTATATAGATATTTATCTAATTAAGAGATTTTAAAGGTTTTATTGTTTAACTTATCACCTTTTTTTATACCATTCATAACCAATTATCCGCACCTAAAGTTTTACCCACATGGGTATAAATCAATGCTGATCTAGAAAATTTAATCGGACATGCCAGTTGAGTTTGTGTCATTGTGTCGCCTTCTTGTAGCGGAACTTCAACACACCAATGCCGCTCTTGGGCCAATTGTGAATTTAGAGCTTCGTCCAAACTTAAAACTGGTTCCACACAGACATCTTGAGAGGCAAAAATCTTTTTCCACTCAGCCCATGTTTTGGTTAGTATTTTTCGGGCAATTGCATGCTTAATTTCAGTTTGGTCTTGCGGATCAAATGACATGCCTTGCGTTGCTAAAGCGGGTAAATCTAGAATTTGCGCCAATCCATGTAAAAACTGTGGCTCCAAACCACCTATAGACAGATAACGACCATCTTGGGTTCGATAATAGTCATAGAAACTTCCGCCATTCAGATATGCAGTTTCTGCGGCGGTTACCGCATTGGCAGCCAATACGCCAGCTGCAGCCATATTGTTCAATGCGACGGCACAATCGGTCATGGAAATATCAATATATTGTCCTAAACCGCTACGGTAACGCTCAATCACCGCAGCTAAGATGCCAGTAATTGCATGCATTGATCCGCCTGCTACATCGGCGATTTGAATCCCCATCGGTGGCGGGCCACTGTCTTGGCGTCCGCTATGACCTGAAATGCCCGATAAAGCCAAGTAATTGATGTCATGCCCTGCACGGTCTTTGTAATGTCCGGTTTGACCATAACCCGTAATCGAGCAATAAATAAGTCGCGGATTAATTTCGGCCAAAACTGCATAATCCAAACCCAAGCGTTGCATGACACCTGGACGAAATTGTTCTACCACGATATCAAAATCTGAAATTTTAGCTTTGATCAATTCAATGCTTTTCGGATCTTTTAAATCTAATGCGATGGATTGTTTATTGCGATTTAAATAACTATGCGCTGTGGCTTGCCCATTGGCATAAGGTGGCATCAAACGAACTAGATCGGGACGCGTCGGTGACTCAATATGCACAACTTCCGCACCCATGTCAGCCAAATACAAGGTCGCAAATGGCCCTGGGAGTAATGTCGAAAAGTCGAGTACTTTCAATCCTTTTAAAGCAGCTTCCATGGATATTTTTCTCTAATTGTGTAGATTTTTTATCCATGGTAGAAATATAAAATGATTAAAACAATGTCATGTTCAGCCATTTACCTTGATAGTTTCGGCAATTTACCATGTAAAAATGGCAAAACCGCTGTTGTAAATTGCCATGATTTCTTTTTTTAGCGTCATTTAGGTCAAACATTTGTGAACATTAAAGAGACTGAAGGATTAAACATGAGTCGTGATACGATCAGTATCCATTTCGTCAACGCAGCCTTAACTGGTGTGAGACGTCTCGGCATGGATGTCGAAACTTTATTGTCTCATGTTGGCATTGAGGCTGAACTTCTACGCCAACCCAAAGCGCGTATTTCACCTGAACAATACACACGTTTTATTAAAATGTTGTGGATGGTGACTCAAGACGAACATGTCGGTTTTGATATTCAACCGCGCCGCTTGGGTACTTTTGCCATTATGTGCCAATTGATTATTCATGCAAAAACCCTCGGTGATGCACTCGAATTGTCTTCGCAGTTCTACAAACTGTTTGGTGATGAATGGTCGGTGACACTAGAACGTGATAAGCACGAAGCACGTTTAGTTCCTCAAATTCCAAAATCTATGGACCCAGACCATTTCATTACAGAAAGTATGCTGATGATTTGGCATGGTCTCGCTTCTTGGTTGATTGAACGTCGTCTGCCTTTAGAGCGTGTTCACTTCGGTTATGAACGTCCTGAACATGCTGACGAATATGATGCCTTGTTTTTTGCACCTGTCATGCAGTTTGATACACCACGAACTGAAATTACATTTGCAGCGGATTATTTAGATTTACCCATTCGTCAAAACGAAGAAACGCTTGAAGAATTCTTAAAAGCGGCTCCTGCACAGTTATTGGTTAAATTTAAAAATACCAATTCATTAACATCTCGTATCCGTGATGTGCTGAAGAGTCAAATTGGCGAAGAAATGCCAACCTTGAACGATGTTGCTTCAATGCTGTATCTATCGCCGCAAACACTACGTCGTCGTTTAGCCGCTGAAGGTAAGAGCTACCAAGGTGTAAAAGATGCTTTACGTCGAGATGCTGCAATTCACTTATTGCTTAACCCAGACTTAACGCTTGAAGATGTTGCACAGCAAGTCGGTTTTAGTGAAACCAGTACTTTCCACCGTGCATTTAAAAAGTGGACCGGTGTAACACCAGGCCTATATCGCCAATTACATGGTTATCATTAAGCAATATTCAAAAATACCATTCTCTAAAACCTGATCTCGATCAGGTTTTTTATTTCGGAAAATCTGCGCGTTGTTTTTGACAAAGCAATGGATCGACAGGCGTAATCACTCGTTTGCCATCCTGTATCCGATACATTTCTGCCTTGGTCACATGATCATTTCGATCATACTCACAGGCTAAACCGCCCGTCCCTTCATCTGAAGGATGAATGCCATAGATCATATAAACATAAAAACCGATCATGCATACAAAACCTAAGCAGCCTACTAGTACTAGCCAAGCTAGACCTTTCAACACTCGCTTCACATTTTTATGCATAAGCAGATCTTCAATATGTACTGAATCGATAGCAACTGATCTTAACCGATCCTCGCTTTCAATGTGCGGGTTGATTTTTATCTTATTTAGCAGCAAGCGTTGACCAAAAATATCAAACGACTCGCCCGTTATCATCATTGCACTGGCTTGATTAATCCGTACACTCAAAAAACCAATAAAAATTTATAGATCATAGGGACAGGATTATGAGCGAGGCTTACATCATTGATGCCATTCGCACACCGCGCGGCAAAGGAAAAAAAGACGGTTCACTACATGCCGTTAAACCGATTAGCCTACTGACCGGTTTATTGAACGAATTACAAAACCGCCATCAATTTAACACAGCTGCAGTAGACGACATTGTACTGGGCTGTGTAACTCCAATTGGTGACCAAGGCGCAGACATTGCCAAAACCGCAGCCATTGCAGCAGGTTGGGACAATGATGTAGCAGGCGTTCAAATCAACCGTTTTTGTGCATCAGGTTTAGAAGCTGTGAATATGGCCGCGCAAAAGGTCCGCTCTGGCTGGGAAGACCTTGTGGTGGCTGGCGGTGTAGAGTCGATGTCTCGTGTGCCGATGGGCTCAGATGGCGGCCCTTGGGCGCTTGACCCTGAAACCAATATGGCTTGTGATTTTATTCCGCAAGGCATTGGGGCCGATTTAATTGCCACCATTGACGGTTACAGCCGAGCAGATGTGGATGCCTTTGCAGCCAACTCTCAGCAAAAAGCCGCAGCAGCTCAAGCCAATGGTTATTTTGACCAATCTGTCGTTCCTGTTAAAGACAAAGCAGGCGTGACAGTTTTAGCCAAAGATGAATTTATTAAACCAACGACCACAGCAGAAGGCTTAGGCAAACTCAACCCAAGTTTCGCCATGATGGGGCAAATGGGCTTTGATGCCATCGCCTTGCAAAAATATCCTGAAGTCGGCGCAGTCAACCATGTACACCATGCAGGGAATTCATCGGGCATCGTTGATGGTGCTGCCGTAGTATTGCTTGCCTCTGAAAAAGCGATCAAAGAACAAGGCCTAAAACCGCGCGCCAAAGTGCTTGCCACTGCATTGGTGGGTGCAGACCCAACCATTATGCTGACTGGCCCTGCACCTGCTGCACGTAAAGCCTTAGCCAAAGCTGGCTTAACCATTGATGATATTGACCTATTTGAAGTGAACGAAGCTTTTGCAGCAGTCGTGATGCGTTTTATGACCGAACTCAAGGTTGATCCTACCAAAGTCAATGTGAATGGCGGTGCAATTGCATTAGGACATCCGCTGGGTGCAACAGGTGCCATGATTTTAGGCACCCTGATGGATGAACTAGAACGCCAAGGTAAAAAACGCGGCTTAGCAACACTTTGCGTGGGTGGCGGTATGGGCATCGCAACGATTATTGAGTTGGTATAAGGAGAATAAAAATGAGCGCAATTCAATTTGAAAAAAATGCCGACAATATCGTCATTTTAACTTTAGATTCTCCAAACCAATCTGCCAACACCATGAATGCAGACTTCCGCACGGCACTGGCTGAAACGGTAGACAAACTGCAAGCAGATGAAAATATTGCAGGGATTATTTTTCGTTCCGCAAAAAAAACCTTCTTTGCCGGCGGCGACTTAGACGAACTGATTCAAGCTACACCTGAGCATGCGACAGAATTCTTCAATATGATTGAAGAGATGAAAGCCAAACTGCGTTATATCGAAACCCGTGGCATTCCAGTTGTGGCAGCTTTAAATGGCACAGCGCTTGGCGGTGGCTGGGAGTTAGCACTCGGCTGTCATTATCGTATTGCGCTTAATGATGCTAAGGCTAAATTTGGCTTACCTGAAGTGACCTTAGGCTTACTGCCGGGCGGTGGCGGTATCGTCCGTATGGTACGTTTATTGGGTCTGCAAAATGCATTTCCACTCTTAATGGAAGGCAAACAAATTGGTGTCGAAAAAGCCAAATCATTAGGGCTGATTCAAGACACTGCAGATAGCCTTGAAGAATTGATGGACAAAGCCATTGCGTGGGTCAAAGCCAATCCAAAATCACAGCAGCCCTATGATGTAAAAGGCTATAAAATTCCGGGCGGCACACCATCGACTCCAACTGTGGCGCAAATGCTCGCCATTGCCCCTGCTATGCTGCGTGACAAAACCAAGGGCTGTTACCCTGCGCCTGAAGCCATAATGTCAGCAGCGGTTGAAGGTGCTCAAGTCGATGTCGATACGGCGCTCACGATTGAATCACGTTATTTTACTTACCTTGCAACTGGTCAAATTTCTAAAAACATGATCGGCACCTTCTGGCATGGTCTCAACGCTATTAAGTCTGGTGCAAGCCGTCCAAAAGACGTCGCGAAATGGCAAGCCACTAAAGTTGGTATTTTAGGTGCAGGCATGATGGGTGCAGGCATCGCTTATGCCACAGCATCAAAAGGCATTGCAGTTGTACTCAAAGATATCTCTGTAGAAGCTGCTGAAAAAGGCAAAGCCTATAGCCAAAAACTGCTGGATAAAAAAGTATCTCAAGGCCGTTTAAGTGCAGAAAAACGTGATCAAGTCTTAGGACTGATTCATGCAACTGCAGATGCTGCCGACCTACAAGGCTGTGACTTGATCATTGAAGCTGTGTTTGAAAATGTCGAACTCAAAGCCAAAGTGACGCAAGAAGCAGAAACCTATTTGGCAGATAGCGGCATTTTTGCATCCAATACCTCTACTTTGCCTATTTCAGGTTTAGCCAATGCATCTCAAGATCAAGCTAAATTTATCGGTCTGCATTTCTTTAGTCCTGTCGACAAAATGCAATTAGTGGAAATTATTAAAGGTAAAAACACCTCGGCTGAAACCTTAGCCAAAGCCTATGACTATGTACAGCAAATTGGTAAAACACCAATTGTGGTGAATGACAGTCGTGGCTTCTTTACTAGCCGTGTCTTTGGCACCTTTGTGCAAGAAGGTTTACGTCTATTGGCTGAAGGCGTACACCCTGCCCGCATTGAAATGGCTGCACTAAAAGCTGGCATGCCTGTAGGCCCATTGGCGATTCAAGATGAAGTGTCTTTAACGTTGTCTGAGCATGTTGCGGCCGAGACCCGTAAAGCCCTACAAGCTGAAGGCAAAGACCTACCACGTTCAGGTGCGGATGAGGTGATTCAGACGATGATTCATGAGTTCGGACGCAAAGGTAAAGCTGCCGGCGCAGGCTTTTATGAATACCCTGAAGGCGGTAAAAAGCATCTCTGGGATGGCTTGAGCAAATGGCAGAAAGATAATGCTATTTCTGAACAGGAAATGATTGACCGCTTCCTGTTTGTACAGTCACTCGATACCTTACGCTGCCTAGAAGAAGGTGTTTTGGAATCGACTGTCGATGGCAATATCGGTTCAATCTTCGGGATTGGTTTTGCCCCTTGGACAGGTGGTGCACTTCAATTTTTAAACCAATATGGTTTGGAAAAAGCGCTATTACGTGCCAATACACTAGAAGCAAAATATGGCGAACGCTTCAAAGCACCGCAATTGCTGAAAGACAAAGTGGCGAAAGCTGAGCAGATTTAATTATTCATTTTGAGCATGCAAATTTTGCTGTTCAATCACATCAAAAGGAGCTTCGGCTCCTTTTTATTTTCCTTCTCAGTCGCGTGTTTGCAAACAAGTCTAGATTTTACGCGAACTCTCATCTGTTTTATGTTATAAAGTAACAAGTTTTTTGATTTCTTTTTATCCGATTGAGTAGCTTGTTATGACAGATCATACTTCTCCTGAAAAATCACCATGGGGCTGGAAAGCACTGATTATCTTCTGTATTTTAGGTGCGCTATTCATGGGTATTTTCTGGCTTGCTGTGACCAATGAACCAGACTATATGCCGAGCCAACAGAAAAAAGACAATACTCAACAGCATGCATTTAAAAATGCCCCTGTGATGTCAGAAGAAGCGTTGAAAAAGGCGCAAGCTGATCAAGCAGCTCGTGAAGCATCTGCACCGACTGCAGCAGATATGCAGATGACCGAAGAACAACATGCACATATGGATGACATGAGCCCTGAACCTACTGCATCGAATGATCATGGTCACTAAGCTTTGACCCAATCTATGCAAATAAAAAACGCTTAAAATATTAAGCGTTTTTTATTTATAGCTGTCCAATTTTAAGTATTTAAGCCAAAGCCATATACATATCTTGATGCGGAATACCACAATCTAAATATTCATCACCTTCAACAACAAAACCCAACGCTGCATAAAAAGGGATAGCATGCACTTGTGAAGATAGTTTTAAATATTCACGTTGCTCTAATGTCGCTTGTTGAATGATGGCTTGCATCAAGATTTTACCAATCCCCTGACCGCGATGAGCCTTTAAAACAGCAACACGACCTATACTGTTATTTTTCAACAAACGTGCAGTTGCAATAGCTTTCATCCCATCATGAACAATAAAATGCAGTGAAATCTCATCTTCTGCATCCCATTCATCTTCGGGCGATATCTGCTGTTCTAAAATAAAGACCTGTTCACGTATCGATCGAGCTGCAGATGCCAGTTGCTCCCACGGACCGAATTGAATATTTAACTGCTGCATCCCTTCATCCTTTAGCATTTACAGCCAATATCTTGCTGGTCCCATTGATCATTTAACAATAATTCCAATGAATGCTTTTGAATGCCATACATGTCTTTTAAAGCTTGGATCTGCGCCAATACCGCTTGATCAGGCTCGACATAGTCTGCACGTTTGGTTGCCAAGATCATTTTATTTTTACTGGTATGCTCAAGTGCCACAAATTCAAAGACTTTGGTTTCATAACCATATGCTTTCAATAAAAGTGCACGAATCGTGTCAGTAAGCATCTCTGCTTGCTGGCCCGCATGAATGCCAAATTGCAACATCGGTGCAAGTACTTGCGGCGCTTTCAATTGCGGACGCAATTCTTTATGACAACACGGCGCACACATGATCATTTGCGCATTTAATCGAATGCCGGTATGAATCGCAAAGTCCGTTGCTACATCACAAGCGTGCAGTGCAATCATGACATCTAAGCGCTCAGGCGCATATGTACGAACATCGCCTTGGAAAAAATCCAGTTGGCTGAAATTCGACTGCTGCGCAACGCTTTGGCAAAATTCCACCATTTTCGGATTTAGCTCAACCCCTGTCACTTTAGGCACTTGCTGGTGTTTTGCTAAATAATCATATAATGCAAAAGTCAGATAGCCTTTACCTGAACCAAAATCCACGACATGTAGAGATTGATCGGTCTCTTTGATCTGGCTTAAAGCGCCTGAAAAAATTTCTACAAATTTATTAGGGTGTGTTGACATTTACAGCCGATAAATTGAGCTAAAGAGGCAACCATATAAATATACAAGCTAAAGCAACAGCGCTTTGATAGTTACGTTTTAGCTTATCGTATCTTGTGGCAATTCCTC